>CAUJEY010000247.1 GCA_963169325.1 Bacteroidota bacterium | reverse complement strand
GACGGCTCAACATTTCTTTGCGTTTGACCTCGTCTGGAACCAGGGTTTCCAACTTCGGGCTCGATGTTCTTTTCTTTTTCATTGTCAAAGTTGTTTATTTTTTTGATTCTAACTTTGACACACTTTCTTGAACACCCTCTTTTAGTGCTCTACGAGCGTACTTAATACGGAAACACCAAAACACTAAAACACTGAGGCACGAAAACACTAAAACACCCAAACACCCCTTCACCAATGATGATCCAGCATATACTGTTCTAAAATCAGTGCAGCAGCGACTTTATCCACCAGCGTTTTATCGCGACGTTTTTGTTTTTTAATTCCACTGTCGAAGATGATCTGCTTGGCCTGGTTGGAGGTATATCGTTCATCTTGTCGGAAAACGGGTTTTTCGGGAAAAAGTTTGCTCAAACGTGCCACAAATGCGTCAGCTTGTGGGGCGATTTGGGCGGGGTTGCCATCCGGATGCAGCGGCAAACCCACAACGAAACACTCCACCGGTTCATCGGCACAATATTTTTGCAAAAAATCCAGCGCCTCGGCAGTCGGCACGGTAGTCAGCGCGCTGGCGATGATTTTCAGCGGGTCGGTGACGGCGATGCCGGTGCGTTTCAGCCCGAAGTCGATAGCAAGAATACGGCCCATTGTGGTGCAAGTCTATTGTATCTCCTGCTCCCGCAATCCCGGCATCGGCGGCACATTCGGCATAAACGGCTGAAATTTATTCTGTAATTCCAGTTTCAGCGCATCGTCTTTCATGTAATCCGCGATACTGAGCAGGGTTTGCGCAGCGCTCATGGCATAACGGAAGTCCTGCTCGTATCCTTTCTGGAAGTCCGGCGTTTGCGACTGGTAGAACTTCATTTCCGCCTCGGTCGAATTTGCGATAGCCCGGATTTTTGCAGCAGCCTTATCGTTGGCGCCGGCACGGGCATATACATCCGTCATGTAGGCGGAAAACTGATCGTAGGGGAAGTTAAATTCCGGGAATACCTCGAAATATTTGTCCGTCAGGGCAATGGCTTTGTCTTTTTTGCCCTCGCTGATCATTTGCCGCGCGATGCGGATCATGGCCACACGCATGGTTTGCAGGCTGGGCATGTAGGAGCGGTCTACATAGAGGCGTTCCTTGTCGAAATTGCCCCAGCGCCATTTTTCCATTATATTTTTGTAGGCGATTTCTGTGTCCACACGCCCGCTGCCAATGATGCCGAAAGCTTCGCCGGCGCTAGCGGTGCGTACCGGTACCAGGCGGAGCGACAAACCTTCCAGTTGGAGGTAATCATTCAGGCCCAGCAGTTTCTCTTCGCGGGTGGTCACGGCCCAATAGATGGGGCGTTTGCCAAAATTGGAGGCAATGATATCAAGGATGGCCAGGTCGTCTTTGATCAAATATTGACGGTCGCCGAGATCGAAATGGATGGTATCCACCGCGTTGCTGTCGGCGGGTGACAAGAAACCATTAGCGATCATTTCCTGCTTGTTTACCGGAATGGCAATTTTGTGGGTGGGCACATACGAGTCCAAATTGCGGCCACTCTGGGCGGGTAGGGGATGGTCGTCGCCTACAAACTTGAGCAACTCCTGCAGTGTCATTTCCGGCTCCTTTCCTGAGGGGCTGTAGAACGGCGTTTGCACCCGGCGGAATCCGCGTATTTTTTCCTGTGGGATACTCATAGCGATGGCCGGCGAGTCGTTCACCTTGCGGCGGAGCTGGTCAATGTACCAGTCCACGGCGATGAGCGACAGGTTCACCACGCGCACGTCTGTGCGAATACCTTCCACTTCCTGGCAGTACCAGAGCGGGTAGGTATCGTTGTCGCCATAGGTGAAAATGATCGCGTTAGGCGCGCAGGAATTGAGGAAGTTGCTGGCATAGTCGCGGCTACCGGTATGTGTCGAGCGGGCGTGGTCGTCCCAGTTTTGGGTCACCATGAGCAGGGGGGCGCTCAGGGCCAGCAGCGAGGCGACGCCGGCTGCCGCCACACTTGGCAACCGAAGCCGGGCGGAAAGCAGATCGAACAGGGCAAGCACACCTAATCCGACCCAAATTGCGAAAGTGAAGAAGGAACCGGCCAGCACGTAGTCGCGTTCGCGCGGCTCGTTGGGCGGCTGGTTGGAATATACGATGATGCCGATACCGGTAATGATAAACAGCGCAAATAAGGCCGCAAACTCCCGTGGACGGCGTTGGTAGTGGAAAAACATACCCAGCAGGCCCAGCAGGAAGGGAATAAAATAGTACTTGTTGCGGGCCTGACTGTTTTTTTGAAATTCCGGTACCTCCGCTTGATTTCCGATACGGCCTTCGTCGATAAAACCGATGCCGCTTATCCAGTTGCCGGAACTGGGATCCCAGGAATAGAAGCCCTGTTCGCCGTTTTGACGGCCTACAAAATTCCACATGAAGTAGCGCCAGTACATCCAGCCGAGCTGATATTTCACGAAAAATTCGATGTTATCGCCGAGGGTCGGCTCGCCGGATGGTTTGTCGATCCAGCGGCGGTACAGCTGCGGGCGGCCCTGCGAGTAGTCGCCCATACGCGGAAAAAGGGTTTTGCTGGCGCCGGAATAATCGTAGTCGATCTTTTCGTCGACAATTTCGTAGCGGTCGCCGACCCGGCCGTAACGCGGTTCCGTTTTGAGGCCCGAAGGTTGGGCGTCGAAACTTGGGCCACGCAGCAACGGGCGTTCGCCGTATTGTTCGCGGTTCAGGTAGGGCAACATGCGCGTGGCGTCGGAGGGGTCGTTCATGTTGATGGGCGGGTTCGAGTTGGCCCGGATCACGACCATGCCAAAGGCGGTGTAAGCGATCACGATCACCCCTACGGCGACCACCAGTCGCTGCAGCAGTCCGTTGCCGGTACTGCGCGCCCGGCGCAAACCATACCACAACACACCGCCGAACAGCAGATAGACCGGCACGATACCGCTATGAAAAGGCATGCCCAGTCCATTGACCATCCAGCGATCGAAGGTGGCCCACAGGTTTGGAATACCGGTTATGATAAAAAACTGGATGCCGACGATAAGCGCGACACCCACACCAGCCGCCAGCAACGCATTCAACATCGTCGGCTTTTTGGCTTTTTTGAAATAATAAAACATGGCCAGCGCCGGGAACGTCAGCAAACTCAGCAAGTGAACGCCGATGGACAGTGCCGCGGAGTAAAAAGCGAACACGAGCCAGCGGTCGGCGTCGGCTTTATCCGGCAGTTGGTACCATTTGAGCACCGACCACAGGGTCATCGCAGTGAAAAAAGTGGACATGGCGTACACCTCGCCTTCCACCGCCGAAAACCATATTGAAGAGGTGAATGCCGTCGTCAAACCGGCCACAATGCCGGCGCCAAGTATGGCAACGGTTTGGCCTTGCGTCAGCTCGCCTTCCCGACCCGCCAGGGTCATACGGCCAAGGATGGTCGCCGTCCAGCACACAAACATAGCCGTAAACGCCGTACATAAGGCCGAGAGCAGGTTGACGGCATAAGCGATGGTAGAAGGATCGTCGGATACCATCGAGCCGGCCAGGGCGAACAGCCGGCCAACGATCAGAAATATCGGCGCACCGGGCGGGTGTACCACCTGAAGTTTATACGCGCCGGAGATAAATTCGCCGCAGTCCCAAAGGCTGCCTGTCGGTTCGGCAGCAGCGCCCAATATCAGCGCAGCCACGGCAAAGACCAGCCATCCGGTCAGATTGTTGATCGTTTTAAAGGAAGTCATCATCAAATTGGTCTGTTTCAAACAAAGATGCCTGCACGCCCACAAGCGTTGCCCGGCCAAAAGAAGCGCAAAACTAAAAAAGTCCGGGGATGCCGCACGTTTTGAAAATGAATTTACGGCTAAATAAAAGGTTTCTGGCCGTTTATAACGTTTATGAGGGTTTACAGGGCGTCTCCACCCCATAAACCCTCATATATTTTATCACCCGTCGGAAACCCCGCTCCTACTGCAATCCCAGTTTTTTCCGGACCAACGGCGTCACGTCAATCGATTCAGCGGCATACAGCATGGAGCCGGTGCTGATATCAAAAATCATCAGGATTCCGTTTTCTTTGGCCACTGCCTTGATGGCGTCGTCGATTTTTGCCAGGATCGGCTTCAACAGATCGCCGCGTTTGGCTTCCAGGTCTTTTTGGGCTTTTTCTTCGTATGCCTGTATTTCCTGGCGTTGTTTTTCCAGTTCACCCTGCCGCTCTTGCAGCTGCACCGCTGTCAGTTCGCGGTCCTGGTATTGTTTCTGAAGCAATAAATAGGCTTCCTGAAAAGCCATGGTCATCACGCTGTCCTTAATCGACAACTGGGCGGCAAAAACTTTCAGGCTGTCTTCAGCGCTTTTGGTTTCGGGCAGGCCGTCCAGCAGGTTGCCGAGATTCATGTGGCCGTATTTAGGCGAATCGGTTTGCGCAGAAAGCGCGAAGGCGCTGCACAAAAGAGCCGCCAGGAAAAAAGATGTTTTGCGAAACATTGGCAAGAAATTATCGTGTTTAGTTGTGTGAGCAGGGAAGGCGTTTTTGCTTTTATCAGCATATTAAACGAAAAACGGGGCGAAGGTAACAAATATTTTTGTTTGACGGTGGACGGTGGACGGTAGACGGTGGACGGTAGACGGTGGACGGTTGACGGTGGAGGAATGGATTCTTTATTATTGGGCAAAA
>CAUJEY010000246.1 GCA_963169325.1 Bacteroidota bacterium | reverse complement strand
AAAACCCTCAAACGAAGTATTCCGCCTTCAACCCCAAAAATGCCCCAAACGGTTTTATTGCCGCTGCTACAACATTCGTATCCAATACGACTGCCGGATTAAAGTAAAGGGGCTCTACTATTACCCGGTCTTTTTTTACGGTTCGTTTCCACAGCCCGGTGACTTTCCCATTGACGACGATGATAGGTTTGAAGATTCCGTTGCTCGTGATCGTTGCTTTGCCGAAAGCCGGGTCGAGCGATGCCCCCCTGTCGGTATAAGCCACCATGAACTCATCGAAGGCGGGTAGAAAATGAACGGCACCGGAGGCCGCCCGTTCCGTATTTGCAACCGCGAACCAATATTCCTTGTCGTCCATTTTTTCGCAATGCAGCACGGATTTTGCCATTTCCAGCCCCGCCCGGGCATCGGCGGCGGGCAGTCCCGACCACCAGATGAAATCTTTAATCGTAGCCGGGCCATGGCTGGTAAAATAACGCCGGGCCAGTTCGGCCAGGGCTTCTTCCTTAAGCATGGGCTTGGTAGCCGGTACCCGTTCATCGATCAGGGCATAAGTATGTTGTTTGCCGCGGCGCGAGCCGTTGCAGGCAATACCCTCCAGTTCGGCGAAGAACATCAGGTGTGCGGAGCGCAGTTCGTCGGTACGGATACCCGCTTTTTTGAGTTCCGACATAATTTCTTCGCGGGTGAGTTGCCGGCCTTCCAGGGCTTTTGCGATGATTTTGTTGCTTTTCAATCGAATATGATCATCCAGGTCCAATTGCTGATAGATGGTCGACATCTTTTTATGGATGTTGGGCGCGGTGAGCGCGAGCATCCAGCGCAGGTCGGCAGCTGCCACGAAATGCCAGGTAGGCCGCAGGATATGGGTCCGGATGATTTCAGCATTGTCGATGGCTTGTTCGATGCTGATATCGGTGGAGCCAGGCAGCCTAGTGCCGATAGCCCATTTGGCCATGGCATAGTCCTGGGCCTGCACGGCGCCGAGATGGGCGACAATCTCCCGGGCCGAAACGAAACCCGTGCTGCTAATTTGTTGGTTAACAAGGCGTTGGCAGGCGATTTCCGTCTGGGTCATGGATATTTTTCGTTTAAATCTGCAGGGGCAGGGTGTTCAAAAGTCCGGAGGCACTATGCTGCTATTTGTTACTGGAATCTCCTCCTAACCCACGTGTCATGCTGTAAGCATCTGACCAAGCGTTAATCATAATCTTTTATCAAAATCGGTCAAAAGTGTCACATTTAAAGCAAAATAATAGTTGACATTGGGTCAGATGCTTACAGCATGACACGCGGGTTAAGGGAGATTATGGTAACAAAACAAGCAAAAAATGGCAGCATAGTTTCCTCGCCTTTTGAACACCTTACCCTGCAAGGGCGTTGCAAGTTTACTATTTTCATTCTACCGCGCTTTCATCCATCCACAGTATCTCCCAAATATGTCCGTCGAGGTCATTGAAGCTGCGGCTGTACATAAATCCGTGGTCTTGCGGCTGCTGCGTTTCTGTGGCGCCGGCGGCCACGGCTTTGTTGACCATAGCGTCCACGTTGTCACGGCTGTCGGTAGACAAAGCGATAAGCACTTCGGTACTTTTATGCGCATCGGAAATCTCTTTTGCCGTGAAGGTTTTAAAAAAAGGTTCGAGCAGCAGCATACTGTAAATGTCTTCACTGATCACCATACACGCCGCTTTGTCGTCGGTAAACTGCGCGTTGAAGGTATAGCCGAGTTGGCTGAAAAAATCCATGGATTTTTGGAGATTTTTAACCGGAAGGTTGACAAAAATTTTAGTTGCCATTTTTTTTGTTTTAAATGTTAAGATTGATGCAACAAAGGTAATGGCATGTTTTAGTTACATCAGGGGGCGATTCCGACAATTAAGGGGGCAATTTAGACATTTTTTGTTTTAAAAAACATACTACTCCATAAAAACCACCTTGCCGGCTCCAAGCCGCCCCTGCTGATTCGAAATTTCATAAAAATAAATTCCGGCAGGCAGTAACCTGCGCGGCAGTTGATAGACCGAACCGGAAAAATGTTCCTGTAAAACGACCTGTCCGGAGAGGTCGGTCAGCGTAAGGGCGTATTCCTCTTCCGGCGATTCAACAACAAAAGTCATATCGCCGGCGGCGGGGTTAGGGAATACCCGGACGCTGTTGGCGGCCACAACGGGCTCCTGATCGGAAACAAGCACTGAAAATGTTTTACAAAACCGATCGTCGTCCGGGTTGGCATCGAGGCGGTCGTCGGGCACGGCGGTCCAAAAACAGAGGTTGAAAACATTGTTGTTTTGCTGGCCATTCAGATCGAAATTATTTAACAGGAGTAATTCCAACGAATCACCCGGGAGGAGCGTAAGGTCAAATTCCTCCGAAATCTGTTCATAGCTGGTGCAAATAAAGGAACAGCGTTTAAAATGGCCGTTGACCCTGAATTTTTGTACCGGTGCGGCGCCGGTGTTTTTCACCGTGACAAAAACGCGTCCGAAATCGATTCCATAATTCCCGCCATCCCAATTTTGACAATTTTGCAAAAACCCTTTAGGCGGTGCTTCCAGCCGGATATCAACCAGGGCAAGGGAGCGGGTAGGGGCAATGACAGGATCAATCCTGGGTGTCGATTTCAGAAAAACCGTTTGGTTCCGGTCGAAATTGCCGTCGCCGCTGAGCCACAACAGGCTGTCGCCCGGGGCATGCAGGGCCGATGTGACGCGATAATTCTGCCCGAAGTGGTGGGTAGACAGTACGTCGAGCGTTGCCGTATCGATACGCTGGAGCAAGCCCGTACCGTTCGCATCTGCTCCCGTCATCCAGTAATCGCCGCCGGCTTCCACGATTTTGGACCAGGGTTTTACTGCCCCTACCGGTTTCTGTAGCTGCACGGAAAAATCCGACGCTATCCGATACAACTGCTGCTCGCCGAGTAAAAGCCAATCGCCGGAAGGCAGCTGAAGAGCGTGAAAAATATTGTCGTCGATAGATTTTTCTACAATACTGAGCAACAAGTCGGTAGTCCCTGTTTTCTGATCTCCGTACACGAGGTATCCGCCGTCCTGGCGCGATGCGATGCCGTTCCATTTAAACGAAGAAACATCAGTCCATTCAACCTGGCCATCTGCATCGTATTCGATTTGATAGTGGTCCGTTTGATAGAGCAGATGCCCGTCGGGATAAGGCAAGAGCCATATTTTCGAACTCCAGCCTGTGTTTTGCGGGGTTGCTTTACTCCACAAAATATTGCCATCGGTATCGAGTCTGGCCAGCCCGTCGGGGGTACCGTAGTCACAACCATCGAACGCCGCGCCGACGTACACGCCGCCATCAACAGCAGGCAGCAAGGCAACATCCCACACATCTTCTGCCAACGGCATGGGCACATTTTGGGTCCAGAGCAAACTGTCGTTTTTGGCATCCCATTTTACCACGAAAGGAACGCCCATCGGATAGCCGGGATACGAAACGGACCAGCCCGCTCCGTACCAGATACCGTCGTAAGCCGGTACCCATTCACTTAAGGTATTTTCAAATTGAAACTGAAACTGGTAATCGCCGGGGCGTTGGGCTGCAGCAGGTAAAACATACAGCAAAAGGGCAGGCAGGAAAAGTAGTGTTTTCTTCATGAGGGTATATAGGCAGAGGTTTTGGCTGCCGGAATACAAAGGTGCGGGGGGGCATTTTAAGAAATTGTCGCCAACTGTCCGTAAGGTAATTCTGGGTGCGCTGATACGGCGCAATCGGAATTAAGATAAATTAGTATCTTTGAGGTCATTATGCAAAAGGTAGTCAAGATAGTCAAAAAAGGACAGGATAACAGTAACCTACTGTACTGGTTGAGCCTGTCCTTCGTGCAACGCCTGCAAGAATTGGAAAAAATCCGTCAGGAAGTCAATCAACATGTTTATGGTACTCAACAGAGACTTCAAAGAGTTTATAGAGTTGTTGAACGCCAACGGGGTTAAATACCTCATTATCGGCGGATATGCCGTCAATTTTCACGGCTATCCACGATACACGAAAGACATCGATTTCTGGATTTGGCTGGAGAAGGATAACATCCACCGTTTACTGAGCGCCTTAAACGCTTTTGGCTTTGGATCGTTAGGCTTATCCGAGGCAGATTTTTCAAATCCCAGCAATGTTGTTCAACTTGGTCAAGAACCTTACCGGATTGACATTCTGTCCGATCTGGAGGGCGCATCCTTTGAAACATGCTTTGCCCGGAAAACACAGGTCGAGGCAGACGGGATTACCGTCAATTTTATCGGTGCTGAAGACCTCATTAAGGCTAAAATCGATGCAGGCCGTCCGCAAGACCTGGCCGATGCGGAGCAGTTGACTCAACTGTTGGGTAAACGCTAATTTTTTGAAAAGGAATAACAGGAGTGAATATAAGCTCACTCCAACCCCAAATACGCCCTTAACCCCGGACAACGCTCCACACGCTCCCGATACACGGAAGTCTTCCCATATCGTTTCGCCCATGTCCGGAAAAGAGGGGAGGCCACATCGCCTTCCTGCACACGGCTGCTTTCGCCCAGTCGCCGCGCGGTCATCCAGCGGTCGCGGCGGTCGCACTCAGCCAGCATGTAGAAAGCGCGTGCGGCCAGTTCGGGATCGGGGTGTTGATCCAATGCGCGCTGGTAAAAACGGGCAGCGCGGCGGCAGCGGTAATACACTGCGCCGTAGCGCGCTGGGTCGGGTTGGCTGGAAAGATAGGTCGGGCCGCGTTGGTAAGGGTCGGGCCGGTCGGTATCGTCGGTACTTTTTCCGGCAGCAAACATGCCAGAAGCACGGCCCCAATAGGAACACTGAAACCAGGCATTGCCGAGCAGGTAATAGTTCAGGGCGCGTTTTGCAGGGTTTCGGGCTGCTTCCGTTTCCAGATCGAGCATTTTTTTCACGAAACGCGCTTTAGTATTGTTCGGAAGCGGCGCAACGGTGTCGGCCGCAATCAGGTCGACCGAGCCGCAATAATCTTCGTCCCAGCCGCTGCCCCAGTAGGCCGTGTCTATTTGCGCAAACGCGCGATTGGCCCGTATCAAATCGCCGTCGCGAAAAGCGAAAGTCCCTTTCAATTCATACAGTTGATCGCGGCCGGGCACCGGAGAATGGTTTTGACTGTCTTCTATAAAATAGTTCCATTCCGACGGGTCCTCGCTCACTTCGATGGGTTCAAACGGGCCGGTTATAAATTGTTCGAACGTTGTCTTTTGCTTTTTATCCAACAGCCGTTCAAGGCGTTCCAAATCGTTTATGGTAGCCAGGTTATCGTAAAATCCTGCGGCGCCGACGCCACCCCACCAATGTTCATTCCGGGAGGCCGTAGTGAGGGCGCCGCGCCCGAACAGCAGGCCCGCCGTGACCATATCTTTTTTATTAAAAAAAGCGTGGCTCAGCGCCAGGTAAATACGCCCCAATTGGATAGCCGGTTCGGTCAGTAATCCGGCGTTATGCCGCACATTTTCTAAACGCCGGGCCAGGGCCGTTTGGGTGGCCGCCCGGGTTACATCCCGCCGGTGCGGAAGCAGGAGCAGTTCCTGTATTTGTTTTTGCAATTGCAGGCGTTTATCCCTCCCCGGCTTTACCTGTTGCAGGATGTTCCAGGATTCAGTGTATTGATTTTCAATAAAATACAGGTGCGATACGGCTAATTGCAACAAGGGCAACAAAGCCGTGTTGCGCCGGTTGCGCTTGGCGCAGTTTTCCAGGAATTGCCGCAATTGCTCCACATACACGCGGTCTTTTTGCGCATTGATGCGACGCCAGCGACTTATCTTGCGGTCGTAGTTTTCATCCCAGTCGAAATCGGGTGCAAAAGATACCCAGGGGGCCAAACCCGACAAGCGCGCCGTGAGTAGCCAATCCTCCACTTTATTGATTTCGCGGGTAATGAGCAGGGGCAAATAAGGGCTCGTGGGGCAAATACGCGCGATCTGTTGCAGATCGGCAAGCCCGCGACCGGGGTTTTGTATGGCGCGGATGGTGAATATAGCGGCCTTTTCTTCCGGCTTTTTGGCATACCGTAATGCAGCGTCTGCCGATGCCGGTTGAAACAACTGCATGGCCCGTATCCGTTTGCTCTGGCATTTGTCGAAAACCCGGGCAAATTGGTAATTGGCCTCCAGGTGGTTGGGATTCATTTCGGCAATCTTGAGCAATGCCCAGGGCATCAGGACAGTGGTATCGTGCTGCGTGTCGAAGTGGTGGGAAAAAATGCGCTGCAAGGTGTCACGCGATACCTTTTCCGGTGCATAATAACCGGTAGTGATCACCTGATACGCCCAACGTTTCCGCATAAATGGATCGGGCGCTGCGGCTAATTTACTTTGGGCTTCAGCGGCCAGTTGAGACAGCCCGGTAGAATCGCGTTGCCAGGAATACCTATAATCGTCGCTCCAGGGGTCGTTGAAATAGGTAAACTGCTGAAATTCAAGTCTTTTAGCAAAACCAAGGTAGTCTAATGCCGCCCGGTGGCGCGGTTGCGACAGGACTTTTATAAAGGTATTGCCGGGAAAAACATCGGCCAGGGATTGCGTAGCCAGGGCGGTTACAAAAGCGTCGGCATCCGTGCCATAAATGACCTGAAAGATATCATCCGGATCAACCCGTGTCCCCAGGTATTGTTGCCACTCGCGGCAATTGCGGTGGTAGTCATTTTCCGTGTTCGACCGGCCTTCTTGAGTGAATCCATCGTAGTCGTTTGGGAAAAACAGTTTGGCAGAATAAAAAAAAGGACGCAAGCCGGTATCGTCTTCGCCGAGTTCGGGGTTGAAAAACACCATACGGGTGTCGTACCATTCCGGATAACTAATACAGGAATCTATCCTGTTGCAAGGGCTGACGGCCAAAACCACCAAACTAAAAGCCAGCCATAATTTTGGGTATAAGCCTTTCATATTGTTCTATTTTTTTGGTGTCCCAATCAAAAAACAGCACCCGTCCACCGGGCCGCACCAGCCGTTTCAACAGTGCGGGCGCCGCAATTAATTCCTGTTCCGAGGGCATATCCAATCGGACGACATCGCCCTCCCGCAGGTAATTGTTGCCCCAAACCGTATCGCGACGCAGCCGGTAGCACGCTTGCGGCAGGGCTGTGAAACAACTCGTATCACTGGGCGTAACGTCGTCCCAGGCGGACAGGAGCCCCCTGAATTCACCGTCGCGAAACCAGGCGCCCCAGCTGAATACCGGCAGGGCTACATCCAGTGGTAGGGGGTATTTTTTTGCATCTTTCAGGTAGTTTTCGGCTATTTTCAGGTCAAATATGGCGTTTCGGGTAGCCGTATCGCGCGGGCTTGCCACGTTGTAGCACATGAGCAATCCGCGTTCGACCGGCGGCACGCCCGTTGAAGCCCGGTCGCGGTACTGGTGCAAACGGATGGTACAGGACAAGACACGATGTTGAGCGATGGTTTGTTTTTTGAATGTGCGCAAGAGCCGGAAATAAGCGTCGCGGGTGGAAGCCGTCCAGTCGCAATCCAGTTGAATCTCCGGCACATTTTGTGCTTTCCAGGCGATGAAAAAGCTATCGTGAGAGGCTTCCAGCCGCGATCTGAGGGATTCATCGGCCTGAGCCATTGCCCACCACCGGGCATTTTCTGCGAGGTTGTTCAGGTGGCTGCCTATTTTTTTCGCTATTTTCACGGCCAGGCTATCCACGTCGGCCGGTTTCAGTTGGGTAAAAACACGGTTGGTAATAAAAACGACGGGCACCACCGGCCTGCCGTCGAAACCTGAGGCTTCCGACACCTCGCCCACCGGAACGGCGCCGCCGTAGCCGGCGCTGTAATCTACGTCGAACAAGCGCAGATAAATTGGTTGGCCGGCGGCAAAACGGTCGAGTTGCGCCCTTTCGGTTGAATCCATTTCAAAGCCGGTTTTCCAATAGTAAAATGCCGCGGCAGGCGGCGCACTATCGCGTTGGCAAGCCGGGAGCAGAAACAGGTCGGCAAAAAACAGCGGTAAAAGAAAAAAGTGGAGCATGTTGAAAAGGGTATTCAATCTTTAATATCCAAATGCATTTTATGAAAAAACCGGTGCAACAAAGGCGATAACACCAGACCGGTTGCGGCGAGAAACACCACCCCACTATACAGCGCGTACAACCCCGCAAAAATTTGCACCCCGGGTTGTTGCTCCGGGGGCAAGGTATCAATATCCAAAGCCGGCCCCATGCCCGTCAGGATCATGGAGGCATTGTAAAATGCGCTGACCCAACCAATGCCGGCACACGTATGGTAGCCGATCATGCCGATCAGGAGCGAGATCAAAATGAGCAGCCCTGAAAAAGCGGCGTAGCGCAGCGCGCGGGCTACAAACTGGCGACGTGGCAGGAGTGGGCGGGTGCGGTGTTCGAACATGGGCTGAAAATGATTTAAAGCGGTGTCAAAATTGGTACAAATTATTTGAATTTACCCCAACTTCGCCCCTTCGCAGTCGCACATCACCATACCATGTCCAAAAAAGAAAAAAGAAACATTGCTTCCATCGTATCCGACTATGGCAAGCGGCTTTTTGGCTTCGTGCGTGGCAAGGTGCAAAGCGAAGAAGATGCCGAAGATATTATGCAGGACGTGTGGTATCAACTGAGCAACCTGACGAATATCGACGACCTGGAAAGCGCCAGCGGCTGGCTTTTTCAAGTCGCGCGAAACAAAATAACCGACCTCTACCGCCGAAAAAAACCGGACCCGCTGGACGATTACGGCTACGAAGACGAGGAGGGCGAATTTCAGTTCAAGGAAATTCTCCTGTTGGATGATTCCAACGACCCCGACCTGGCGCTTTTTAAAGATCTTTTTTGGAAAGAACTGCTGGCGGCCCTCGACGAACTGCCTGAAAATCAAAAACAGGTGTTTGTCTGGAACGAACTGGAAGATTTAACTTTACAGGAAATCGCCGACCAAACCGGCGAAAATCTCAAAACCATCATCAGCCGGAAAGGCTACGCCGTGAAACACCTCCGCAAAAAACTGGCTTATTTATATCAGGAATTAAAACTTTGAACCGCAATGGAAGACTCACATAACTTTTCCCGGCCCAAAAGAAAAGCGTTTTTCGGCCTCTTTATGTTTGCAGGGCTACTGGTAATGGGCGCCGTGGTGATGCTGCTCTGGAACAACATCCTGCCGGAAGTGACCGGTATCAAAACCATCTCCTATTGGCAGGCTCTGGGGTTGCTGGTGCTGTGCCGGATTTTGTTCGGCGGCTTTCATTTCGGTCGTGGAAGGGGATACCGGCCGCCTGGCGCCCAGCCTGGATTCCGCGATAAATTCTTGAATATGACCGACGAAGAGCGCACCACGTTCCGGGCACAATGGCAGGAGCGATGTAAGAAAGATTGAGTGTATTCCTTTTTTATTAAAAAACGGTCACCAACTGCCTGGTTGGTGGCCGTTTTTTATTTTTTTAAAAAATTTTAAAGTAAAAAAACGGCTGCCGCGTCTTCCTCATCAAATCGGGAAACGGCGCCGTGAAAAAAAAGTAAAAAACTTTAAAGTAAAAAATACGTCGCGCCGTCTTCCTGATCAAACCAGTATTTTTCAACTATAAAAAATTCAATTTATCATGAGACGGTCCATTTTAAAACCGGTTGTATTGGGTGTTCTTTTTGGGGCGCTTACTTTTTTAATGCCTTTCTTTTTACTCAAAGTCATGTTCTTTTTTCTGATCATGGGCGCGCTGTTTCGCCTTTTCGGACGCAGGCGCTTCGGCCCCGGTGGCCCCGGCGCTTATCGTCTGGCGTTTGCCGATCAAATCCGGAACATGAATGATGAGGAGTACAACGTTTTCAAAACCCGGTTTCAGCACCGTTGCGGTGGTTACAACCAGCGGGAGCGGCCCCAAACCGATACAAACACCACCGAAACCAAGGCATAAACCATAGCGAACATTCCGGCGGTGGCTCCAAAAGCGCCGCCTGAATTCCGCATCACCTTTCATCATTCAATAATCACTACCATAATGGAAAGAAGGAACAGATTCCTCATTGGCTTTGCTGCCGCAGCCATAACTTTTGGCAGCCTGATGGCCTTCGTCGGCCCCCGGCACTTTAATCACCACGGACACCAGTATCGCAGCGATGGCCACGGATGCGAAATGAGGCGCCACGGCCATGGTTTCCGGGATGGCGATTGCCATCCGGGCGAACAAAAAAGCCGGGACAACGCACCCGACGGGCAAGGAGACTCGGGTTCGGATTCAACGAAAAATTTATAGTCTTGACTTGACTTCAATCGATTGAACCGTATTTTTGAACCACATTGTTGACGAGCGCGCAGAAGGGTTTTTCCTTTTGTGCGCTTTGTGGTTATTTATAATACCTGCCTGGCGTACCAGGGGGTTTTCCCATTTCAGGCCAGGTTGTTTCTGCAAAATATAATGGAGGTAGTATGCATTGGTCTGTGCATCGTATTTCCAGGCGCAGCCATCGATGTCGAAGAATCTGAAGTTGTGAATGCCAAAACGGGTGAAAGATAATGTTGCAAAAGTGGTAAATTATCCGATAATCACTCCACCAACTAAACGGACTGGTTCGGCCATTCGCTCACCCCCAAAAAACCTGAAGCTTCTGTCCCATTTGACGGTGCGTAAACACGCGTTGGAACTTTTTTTTCGGAAAAACCGGTTGAGCTAATCGGGGGTGTGACTTAACCCAAGTTTTGTGTATAGCCCCCAACTATTTTTGAATTTTCGATTTAAGATTACATGATTTGTGATTTTTGATGTGCTTAGCGTGTACCGCGACATCAAAAATCAACAATCATGTAATCTGCAATCTTAAATCAAAAACCGACACAGGAGTATGGTTTATTGGATTTTAGCGTTGGGGGCTACATACTGAACTTGACTTAACCCCTCGACATATTTTTCACCACTACATTCAACCGACAACCTACGTTATGGAATTTCAACTCCGCCCCTTCGCCCTTTCCGATCTGGAAAACCTGGTCAAACACGCCAACAATTTCAACATCGCCAAAAACCTGACGGACATGTTTCCGCATCCCTACCGGGAAGAACACGGACGCGCCTTTATCGAAAAAACATTGGCTGCTGATCCCGTCACGATTTTTGCCATTACGGTGAACGATCAGATTATCGGCGGCATCGGGCTGCATCCGCAGCACGACATCCACCGAAAAAATGTAGAACTCGGCTACTGGTTAGCCGAACCCTTCTGGGGTAAAGGCATCATGTCGCGGGCTGTCGCCCAAATGATTGACTTCGGTTTTAAAAACCTCGACATCAACCGGATATTTGCCCGACCTTTCGGCTCCAACCTGGCTTCGCAGCGGGTTTTGGAAAAAGCCGGGTTTCGGCTCGAAGGCCGTTTTGAAAAAACACTGATCAAAAACGGCGTTTATGAAGATGAACTCATCTACGCTGTACGCCGCCCAAACACCGATCATTGATCTCATTGATCTCATTGACCACATTCCAAACACATTGACCACATTGATCTCATTGACCACATTCCAAACACATTGACCACATTGACCACATTCCAAACACATTACCCACATTTATGCAAATCCGCCACTACACCATCCACTCCGGCAACCTGAAAAACCTGCGGCTGCGGGAAGCCGCCCTCCCCGCCCCCGCGCCGGGCGAAGTACAGGTAGCCGTTAAAGCCGTCGGGCTCAATTTTGCCGATGTATTCGCCATTTGGGGCCTGTACAAGGCCGCGCCGAAAACGGAGTTTACGCCCGGACTGGAGTACGCCGGTGTCGTGGAGGCTGTCGGCGCCGGCGTCACCCACCTGCGCCCCGGCGACCGGGTGATGGGCGTCACCCGCTTCGGCGGCTATACCACCGGACTGAATATCGACGCGCGGTATGTGATTCCTTTGCCTGCCGATTGGGATTTTAATACCGGTGCAGCCTACCTCGTGCAGACGCTGACGGCCTGGTACGGCATGTCGGTGCTGGGCAATCTGGAAAAAGGCCAAACGGTGCTGATCCACAGCGTGGCCGGCGGCGTGGGTTTGCAGGCCCTGAAAATCGCCAAAGCGCTCGATTGTTTCGTCGTGGGCACGGTAGGCAGCGCCGGCAAGGTGGAACTGGCGCGGGCCACCGGCTGCGACCGGGTGCTGGTACGCGGATCAAATTTTGAAACCGAACTGCGCGATGCCCTCGGCGAACACCCGCTGCACCTGGTGATGGATACCGTGGGCGGGCGGTATTTCAGCATTCCTTTCCGGATGCTGGCGCCTATGGGCCGCCTGATCGTGGTAGGCTCGTCGCGCTATGCCAGCGTGGGCAACCGGCCCAATATCCTGCACATGCTGCGCCATTACCTGACCCGCCCGAAAGTAGATCCGCAGAATCTGCCCAATCAAAACAAGGGCTTGTTCGGATTCAACCTGATCTATCTGTACGAACGCGCCGATCTGCTGCACCAATTATTGCAGGAATTAAGCGCCCTGCAACTGGCGCCGCCGCACGTCGGGCACGTTTTCCCGTTTGAACAACTGGCGGAAGCCACCCGTTTGTTTCAAAGCGGAAAAACGGTGGGGAAGGTGGTGTTGACGGTAGACGGGGGACGGTAGACGGGGGACGGTGGACGGTGGACGGTAGACGGTGGACGGTGGACGGTGGACGGTGGACGGTGAGCATCACTTGTTATAACAGTACAATGATTATCAGAAAAGGGAATCTTACGTATCAACCCCTCCCCCATCCCCTCTCCGCCGCGGCGGAAGGGGGGCTTGCACACACATTACGCCAAGATTGGAGTAGGATCAAGCCCCCCTCCCATTTGGGGGAGAGCCTGTCCCGTACTTTAGTCGGGAGGATGGGGGAGGGGTTGAAACACAGGATGCAATATTCATTTCCAGTTTTAAGTCCATCAAAGTCAGGTGCTACTCGTCTGTTGTTTTTTCTCGCCGTTTTATTGTTTGCCGCGTGTCACTCCTCTCCGTCCAAACAAACTGACGCCGCCGCATCGGCCTCCGATTCTTTAAAAACGGACACTGTGCCCGCGCCTCCTCCCCCGCTGTTTACCTACGTCGTGCCCCGCGAAATCCGGGTAAAAGAATACTTCCGTTTTATCGACAGCATCGTCAGCCGATACGATAGTTTGACGCCCTACCCCCTCACCGAGCACCTGCTCGTGCGCGCCAACCCCTGGATTATCGATACCCTGGAAAACACCGACTATTACCGGCGAATGGAGCGCGGCGAGTTTGTATACGATCAAAAACTGTTGCCCGTACTGCATCCGGGCGACACCCTGCTGATTCCCGATACCCTGAAAGCCGCGGCACTATTGGACCGGATGGCCAAAACCTGGATCGATATTAATATACCCGAATTCACCCTGCGGGTAGTGGACGGGGAAGATACCGTCCAGTGTATGACCGTGCGGGTAGGGCAAAACAAAAAACGGTATCAGCAAGTGCTCGGCCGGACGGAAGACCTTCGTACCCGGCCGGGCGTGGGCAAAATCGTCCGGATCACCCGTGAACCGACACTTTTTATTGACCCACATACCGGCAAAAAATACAAAGACACCAAACGGGACGACGGACGCAGAACCCAGATGCCGCTTATCCCCTGGATGGAAACAGAGATCAACGGTGTGCGTATGGGCCAGATGATCCACCCCACCACCAACCCCGAAACACTCGGCAGGGCTTATTCCAATGGCTGTATCGGCTGTACCGAGGGAGAAGCCTGGCGGTTGTATTACTACGCCCCCGTGGGCACCAAAGTGGTCGTCCGTTATGATTTGTTATTGATCAGTCCGGCAGGCGACACCACCGTTTTGCGGGATATTTATGGCTGGGGAAAAAGAGAAAATAGCAAGAACGATCAATAACCAATGACGATCAATGACGAATGACGATCAATGACACAACAATGCATATCACAAAAGCCTCCGGCGAAAAAGCCGAATTTGATCCCCAAAAACTGTTGCGTTCGTTGCGCCGGGCCGGGGCCGGACGCGACCGCGCGGATGCGATTGTCCGGGCGGTAACGCGGGAACTGCGCGAAGGCATGACCACCCGGGAAATATACCAGCTGGCACACCGGATGTTGCGCAAAGAAGGCCACTCCGCAGCGGCCCGCTACTCCCTGAAACAAGCGCTGCTGGCCCTGGGACCATCGGGTTTCCCTTTTGAATTGTTCATCGCCAGGTTGCTGGAAGCCGACGGCTACCGGGTTCAAACCGGCCTGATACGCGATGGCCGTTGTGTGGCGCATGAAATTGATGTACTGGCAACAGACGACAGCCGGGTGCTGATCGGCGAATGTAAATATCATCATCGCCAAAGCCTGATCAGCGATGTCAAAATTCCGCTGTATATCCACTCGCGTTTTCGCGACTTGGAAGCGGGATTTTTCAGCACCCCGGAATGGAAAGACCGGAACATCGAGGGCTGGATTTTTACCAATACCCGGTTTACCGACGACGCCCTGCAATACGGCCGCTGCGCCGGCATGCACCTGATCAGTTGGGACACCCCTTTCGACTACAGCCTCCGCGATTGGGTGGACCGCACCGGTCTGCACCCGCTGACCTGCCTGACCACGCTGACCCGGCGGGAAAAAGAACAACTGCTGGAAAATAAAATCGTACTGACCAAAGACCTGTTAGCCGACTCCCGCGCACTGGAAGACCTTCGGCTGACACCCATGCGGATGAAATTCGCCCTGAAAGAAGCGGAGCAATTGTGTTCATCCTCGGTTGAAAAAACGGACTGATTCAGAGTTTCAAATATCCTTTTTCCGAAATATCCGCACTGCCAGCCACAAAGGCCCGGCAATCCACACCAGCATAGCCAGAAAAGATAAACCCGTGCCCGTGGCAGAGCCGAAAAAGTGCTGAAATAAAGCGCCCGTATAACCCATCAGCGCCGCGGCATCGAGTTGCAGCAACATGGCGATGCGGGCCAGGTCGACAGGGTTCAGGAATGCCAGCCCCATGATGACCTTTTCCAGCGGGTAATCGCTGAACGCAAACATGCTCATCAGTACGATCCCGTCGTACAGTATCGTGCAAAAAAACCACAACAGCAGCGCCAGACCAATGCCTCGCGCCTTATCGCGCGACAATACGGCTGCCAGAAAGGCCAGGGATACGAAGGCCAGCGTGAGCAACAACCCGCACACGACGAGCGTGAATCCGCGCATCGAGCCGTCGTACAACAATACGGGAACGCCCACTCCAATGCCGAAGGCAATGCACAGGGACGTGGCCATACCCAAATACTCGCCCAGAAATATATCCGAACGTTTCAAGGGTTGAGCCAGCAGGAGCTCCATAAATTCATACGAGTTGTACAAGTGTATCGTGGCAAACACAGTACTGACCAGTGGCAACACAATCAGAATGATGTTCAGCAGGCTCATCATACCCTTGGCGGGGTCGCTTTCCATGTTGAAAAAACTCATGGATACCACCAGCAGGAATACCAGGTAAGCCAGCACAAAGCGGTTGCGCAGGATATCGTAAACGACATATTTGGCAATTTTCAGCATCTTTTTATGGGCGCGGATATTTTCTCCCGGCAAGGATACGGATTGCGGGAATTCTATGGCAGTTAATCCTTTCATCATTTTTGTGTTGAATTGTGTTGTGCTGTGGGGCGAATTTTTAATTCGCCAGCAGAAAAGGCGAATTAAAAATTCGCCCCACATTTAATTCTGATTGAGCAGCAATTTTTCCAGTAAAACAGCCTTGGGAAACAACACATTATTTTCCAGGTGTACGTGCCGGCGCAGATCGTCGTCCAGTTCCCGGAGTTTGGCGAATGCCACGCGGTAAGTGGTGCAGGCATCCGCGGGTGGCGTAAAATCTGCGGTCAAGTCGCGCACGTTCTCCAGCAGGGAGCCGGCATAGTCGTGCTCCTGTTCCATCATCCGGATCGGGTTTTGAACCGATCCGAAGGGCGTGACGGGGGATTGCTGATGCAGCCGCTGTGCCGCGCACAAGGATTTGATATAGGGGAAAAGAATTTGTTCTTCTTTCGCCATGTGTTCCAACATATCTCCCGCTAACAATTCCACCTGTTTTTCCACCACTTTTAACTCCGGGTGCCGCTCTCCATGCACTTTGGCGATTTTAACAGTGAACTCGCGCAACAGCGGCAGGTTTTCGCGCAGGTAGCGGTGGTGTGTTTGTACGATAAATTCAGCCAGGAAATCGGGTTCCCAGTTATCCGTATTTTGAGAAGGCATATCAGGCGCCTGCAGTACCTGGTCCAGTTCGGTTGCCAGGGTATCCCAGCCGATGTTTTTGTCGGTGCAAGCTTTGCCCAGCGTTCTTTTTCCGCCACAGCAAAAGTCGATACCGTGCCGTTTGAATACTTCGGCGGTGCGATAATGGTGGGCGACTACTTCGCCGACAGTCATGTCTGGATGGATATTCATAGTTTGTGTATTTTAAAAATGGGTTTGGAGGTTTGAGGGTTTCTGGTTAGAAGGTTACTGGTTAGAAGGTTACTGGTTTGAAGGTTGCTGGTTAGAAGGGTTAGGGTTGGAGGGTTTCCATGATTCTGGCGATGGCCTTTCCCAGTCGTTCTTCGCCGGTTTCGGTTTTGAGCGCTTCGAGGGTTTTGAAAAATACCAGCCGGCCTTCTGCCAGGTAAATGACATCGGTAGCCAGTTCTTCCAGGTCGCTCATAATGTGGGAGGTGATGAGGAACAGCTTGTTGCGTTCTTTTTCCCGTTGAATTTTTTCTTTCAGGATTTCAGCGGAGAGCGGATCCAGGCCGGCCGTGGGTTCATCGAGGATCATCACCGGGGGATTAAACAAAAAAGCCAGTGCGGCACTTACTTTTTGCCGGGTGCCGCCCGACAACGTGCGCATACTTTTTTGATAAATATCGGGCAGCCGGTAGGCCCGGATCAGTTCGTCGTCGATGACGGTGACGTCGCCGTTGCGCAGGTCGCGCATCATGTCGAACAATTGCCCGACCTGCATATTATCCGGGTAACGCCCGATCTGGGGCATGTAACCGATGTGCCGGCGGTATTGGGCATCGATGCCGATGGGTTGTCCGGCAAAGGAAATCACGCCGCTTTCGGGCACCACCATACCGAGGATGCTCTTGATCAGCGTCGTTTTGCCGGAGCCGTTGGGACCGATAATGGCCACGGCCTGACCCTGGCTGAAACGAACGTCGATGTTTTTCAAGACCTCCAGCTTACCGAAGGTTTTATTGACCTGTTGTATCTGTAACATAGTGGATTTCGGATTGCGGATTATTGGAGCAGGGCGATATATGGTTTCATCAGGGGTGTGTTGTCGCGGAGTTGATCGGGCGAAAGGCTGGGGATGACCTTTTCGGCCCGGTCGAGCAGGAAAACGGTGAAACTGCGCCAGAACAACATGGCATAAGGCATTTGGTCGGACACCATGGCAAACAAGCTGACCGGATGATAAGGCACGTCGCCGATCTGGTCGCGGTTGATGTCGTAGCCCTCGTATTTATCCCAGTAGTTTTTATCAAATGTGTTGAGCACCAGTTGGTTATTGGTCGCCACGTCGAAGGTGTTTGCAAAAAAGTTGTTGTTCCGGAACGTATTATTGTCGCAACTGGCCTGCACTTTTAAAGCCCAGCCGTTTTGCCGGAATACGTTGCGCTCCAGCAAACTTCTGGTACAACCTTCCATAAAAACAGCGACGGTGTTTTCTATAAATTCATTATCTGACATATAACTGCTCTGAATATCTTTCAATAAAATGCCATACGCGGCGCCCCCCAGATTGGCCGCAAAGGTGTTGTGTCGCATCGTCACATGCCGGCTGTACATGACGGCCACGCCGGAGCCGTTGCGGATAAACGTATTGTGTTCGTAGGTATCGCTATGGGAAAACATAAAATGCAGTCCGTAGCGGATATTGGCTTCACTATAGTTTCTGGCAATAAACGAATTGGTCACAAACTCAAAATAAATGCCGTCGCGGTGCCCCCGTATCTGATTATCCGTAATAGAAACACTATCGCATTTCCAGGCGTGGATGCCGTTGCCCGCGGTTTGTTCGACGGTGCCGATCGACTTTAACCGGTTGCCGCTCACCCAACAATGTTTACTCGCCGACAGGTAAATACCGAAGTAGTTGTTCTCCAGATCATTGTTAAAAATATACACGTTACGGGCATTGTACACTTTAATGCCGGCCATATCCTCCATAGATTGGGCGCCGCACCGGATGACGCGAAAACCGCTCACACTGACATAGTTGGACCGTATACCAAGCGGCTGATATTTGTTTTCCCCGTCCAAAACCGGCCAGCCCGCTCCCCGAAGCGTCAGCGGCTTGTCCACTGTAAGACTGCCCTCCCGGTATTCGCCGGCGCGCACCAGCACGGTATCAAACGGCCGGGCCTGGCTAATAGCCGCCTTTATGCTCGATAACGCGGTACCGGGAGCAACAACCCAGGTGCGGGCTGTTGCCGCCCAGGCGCAGAGAATGAAACAAATTAGTACGGTTAGATTTTTCATTAATTTGACATTGAGCGTCATTGAGCGTCATTGAGCGTCATTGAGCGTCATTGGTCGTCATTGATCGTCATTGATCGTCATTGATCGTCATTGATCATTATTCGTCATTGGTCATTAGGCGTCTCGTCGGAAATATTCATCATTCATCATTCATCATTCATCATTCATCATTCATCATTCCTCATTAAAAACCTGTTCCCAGCGCAGCACGTCACCGCCGGTTTGAGATTTCACGCCGTCCAGGTCGTTCAGATTTGCGAAGGCGGCCAGGCCGGAGGCCATAGGGGTATTGAGTTTGTCGCTGCGCAGAAAAACGGCTTTTTCCACTTCAAGTAATACGCCGGTATGTGTATAGTCGGTGATATACCGGCCGGCGATATCGCCGGATGCTACGCCGCCTTTTTTCAGGAATTGCACCAAACAGTTGGTGTCGTCGAGGATATACACTTTGCCTTTTTTCGTCACGACTTCGGCGCCGTAATGTTTATCCATCAGGGTCATTTTGCAGAATGCGCAGGCATCCTGTCCGAAGTTGATCGGCCGGGGGCCCGTATTACATTGCCAGAACATCAAAGGAAGCAGGAAAATGACGGCAGCCATCGATGCGGGTTTTGTTTTCGGCAGCGCAACGGCCGGCTTGCGCCGGTTCCGCCACCATTCATACACCACCACAAAGAGGGAGGTAGCCGTTACCACCATCAGTATCCAGCCACCGGTGTCGGGCAGGGACCAGGCTTCGAAGTTGAGCAACTTTTTGTATCCGATCACCGGCGGCTGGTAAGCCATTCCGGGGATAACGATAGCCGCGGTGGGGTCGAGGTTGTGTCCGTAATCGTAGCCCCAGCGCCAGAAATCGTACAACGCCAGGCTGTCGGCCACGGCCAGCAGGAACCAGTACGTCAATGCCGACCACCAGCGACCGATCAGGGCCAGCACCAGGCAAAGTCCCGCCGCTGCCATGATCAACTTGCCCATGTACAGAAACTCCGGAAACATTTCCACACTGATAGCCCGCATGCCGATATAGTGGTTCAGTGCGCTGATTATTTTGACATCCCCGGTGATCGTGTTGTGCCATATCCGCATTTCCAAACCCTCCGGATATTGCGGCGCGGTTAGGTAGATATTCCAGATAGGAACCTTGAGCATCACCAGCAACGCCAGGGCGCCGACGGCAAGCAGAATTCGGGATAGAGTGCTGATCTTGAACATGATTTATTAAATTGAATGTGGTCAATGTGGTCAATGTGGTCAATGTGGTCAATGTGGTCAATGTGGTCAATGTGGTCAATGTGGTCAATGTGGTCAATGTGGTCAATGTGGTCAATGTGGTCAATTTACACCATAAGAATTCATTGACCACATTTAAAACACATTGACCACATTATTTTTCCGGTGGTAATAAAACAGCGTCGATCACATGAACGATCCCGTTGGAGGCCGGTACGGAAGCGAGGATATTGGCCGTGCCGTTCACCATCACTTTACCGTCTTTTACACTCAGGGTAATGTTTTTCAGATTAACCTGATTGAGTTTTTGCCCGTCGCGCATTTGTTCCGTTTTTACCACGCCGACAAAGGTGTGGTACTCCAGAATGTTGCTTAAAGCAGCCTTGTTTTCGGGTTTCATCAGGTTGTCCAGCGTTTCTTTAGGCAATTTGCCAAAAGCCTCGTCGGTAGGGGCAAATACCGTGAAAGGGCCGGCGTTCGATAGCGCATCCACCAAACTGGCGGCTTTTACGGCCGCAACCAGGGTAGTATGGTCTTTGGAACCGATGGCAATTTGCACGACGTTGGGTTGCGAAACGTCGTCCTGAACGGCAGACTGGCCAGCGCCGGCCGGCGCAGCAGCACTACCGGCGGCTTCCGGAGTGGCGGTTTGTGTGCAGGCATAGCCTATGATCATGGTTATGAATATGGTGAAATATAATAGGTGTTTCATAGAAGAGACATTTTTAGGTGAAGGACGTTTCTGGTTGGAGGGTTGGAGGGTTTGAAGGGTGGAGGGTTTGAGGGTTTGAAGATTTGAGGGTTTGAGGGTTTGAAGGCATAGCCATCAGGTTAAGGGAAATTTGTTGCTTTTAAAGTCAAAATGTAAAATGTAAGAGTCAAAATGTAAAAGTGGGATACCGTGGATACGGATATTCAGTGGTCGAAATGTCGGCACAGAGCCCCCTTCCGCGATATTCCATTTGACTTTTACATTTTAGATTTTACATTTTGACTTTAAAAACGCTCCCAAAATCCTTAAACTGATGGCTATGGGGTTTGAGGGCTTGAGGGCTGCTGGTTCGAAGGTTGCTGGTTAGGTAAAGTAACCTTCCAACCAGTAACCTTCAAACCTTCTAACCAGTAACCTTCTAACCAGTAACCTTCTAACCAGTAACCTTCCAACCAGAAACCTTCTAACCCTTAAAAAATTATTGCACTGCCGGCTCCGCCCCGGTGCTGAATTTCAGCGGCAGATTCGATCCGGCGGGAGATACGCGCATATAACCTTGCATTTCCTGGTGGAGGGCTGAGCAGAAGTCGGTGCAGTAGAATGGCACGACACCGGGTTTTAACGGTTTCCACACGAGGGTTTGGGTTTCGCCTGGCATGATGAGTATTTCGGCGGTGGTGGCGCCTTTTACGGCGAAGCCGTGCGGTACATCCCAGTCTTGTTCGAGATTGGTGATGTGGAAATAGACTTCATCGCCTACCCGCACGCCTTCGATGTTGTCGGGCGTCAGGTGTGAGCGGATGGCGGTCATGTTGACGTGTACTTTATTGCCGTCGCGCGTGACCTTGGCCTGTCCTTCACCTTTGGCTACATAAGGGTGATTATTCTCCTCTAATTTGTAAAACTTGACCGAATTTTTCCGGATTAAATCGGCCGGAATGGCATTCGCGTAGTGCGGCTCGCCGACGGTCGGGAAGTCCAGGAGCAGTTTCATTTTGTCGCCGCTGATGTCGTACAATTGAGCGGACTGTGCCAGTTCCGGCCCGGTGGGCAGGTAGCGGTCTTTGGTGATTTTGTTGTAGGCCACCACGTATTTGCCCCAGGGCTTTTTCGTGTCGCCGCCGGGTACGCAAAGGTGACCGATGGAGTAGTACGTTGGCACGCGGTCGAGCACTTGCAGGCTTTGCACGTTCCATTTGACGATTTCGGAAGAAACGAAGAAGGAGGTATAGGCGTTGCCATTGTCGTCAAACTCGGTGTGCAAGGGGCCCAGGCCCGGCTTTTGGACTTCGCCGTGCAGTACGGCGTCGTATTTCAGTACAGGGATACCGTCGTATTCGCCTTCGTAATTTTGAGCGGCAATGGCTTTTTGCATTTTATCGAAAGAAAACACCGGGATAATGGCGGCTAATTTTCCCGAACCCACGATATACTCCCCAGTGGGGTTCACGTCGCAGCCGTGCGGACTTTTTGGGCACGGAATAAGATACACAAAGTCTTTCAGCACTTTCGGGTCGAGCATGATTGCTTCCGTTTCCCATTTTGTGGTGGCGGAGTGTGTTGTTTCGTCGTACGTATTGTGGGCATAGCGCACCGATTTCGTCACGCCTTTACCTGATTTGGCATATTCTTCGGCTTTTTTCCAGTTAACGGCGACGATAAAGTCTTTGTCGTTTTGCGAAGCGTTCACTTCGAGCAGCGTGTTGGCGCGTTCGGAGTTGTAGCAGGAGAAGAAGAACCAGTCGTGGCTCGGGCCTTTGCCGGAACGGCTGAGGTCGAGATTGACGCCGGGCAACAACACCTGGAAGCCCAGTTTCAGGCCACCGTTTTGCGGATCAATGCTGATAAAAGAGGCGGTACCGCGGAAGTTTTGTTTGTAGGTTTCGATGGCCACGTCGGGCTGGTCGTCCATGGGTATGGAGAAGCGGGTACCGGCCACGATGTATTCGCTGTTTTCGGTGATAAACGGCGAGGAGTGGTTACCGCCGGAATTCGGGATTTCCAGAATTTCCATGGTGCGGAAATTTTTCAGGTCCACCCGGGCTACACGCGGCGTGTTGTTGGCGTTGGCGAACATCCAGCGGCCGTCCTGCACGCCATCGGTCAGCGACAGGGAAATGTGGTGCTGGTCGTCCCAGGGCACGAATCCGTGCGAGGTCATCAGCATGGGTTTGGTTTCTTCGCTATAGCCGTAGCCGTTTTCCGGAAACACCGAAAACACCGGGATAATTTTCAGCAAACGCCCGGAAGGCAGGCCGTAGACCGAAACCTGGCCATTGAATCCGCCGGAAACAAAATTGTAAAATTCGTCGTATTTGCCCGGCGCTACATAGGTTTTTTGCGCGGCATCATCTGCCGAAGCGGAAGCGACACCTTTGGTTTTACATTGCCAGAGCGCTACAATTACCAGTAGCAGCCCAGATAGAAAAAAGAATACCTTTTTCATACTTTATTTAGTTATGAGTTATGAGTTATGAGAGATGAGTTATGAGAGATGAGTTATGAGAGATCAGTTATCTTGCACGGCATAACTCATAACTCATAACTCATTTCTCATTTCTCCCCATCATTGGAGCGCATAAATTCCAGCACGTCCCGGGCATCGCCGAGGGATACGTTTTGGTTGGGCATGCGGGTAAGACAGAGTTGCAGGAGTTTTTGTGCCTCTTCGTCTTTCTCGAGCATGATTTCGACGTTGGTGACCATGTTCATGACCCATTCGGGTTTGCGGGTTTTAGTGACGCCCTTCCAGCCCGGGCCGACCACGCGTTTATCGTCGAGCTTGTGGCAGGCGGCGCATTTCATATCGTAAATGGCCTTACCGCGGGAAACACGTTCGGCTTCGAGCGGCGTTTTCAGTTCCACAAATTTTACTTCCCCGATGCCTTTGCCTTCGGCTAACATTTTTTCTTCGGGTGTTTGTGCCGCGGGCGCCGCGGTGGCGCTATTGTCCGTGGCGTCGCCGCCGCCGCAAGCCGCAAGCGTAAAAAACAGAAGGAGGAGTACCCCGTACCAGATTTTCATACAACAATGATTTTTTTAACAATAGATGATTGATATTGCAAAGGTGGGTGCATGAGGAGGCTGGGGTTTATGATTCAAATCATAAAACCCGAATGTGGTCTTTTGGCCCATAAAACTCAAGGGAATAGCAGTATTCAGCCTGCTTTTACGGCATACTGTTTTTTATAACAATTGGAGTATGATGAAAATCAGGGTGGACAATGCGATATATCAGACAAACAACCTATTCATAGGCCCGTAAAATCTTCCTATCGGAGATGTACAGTTTGCCTTGTTCCTCCAGCAGCCCCACTTTCCGGATCACCGTTTCCACCCGAAGTCCGGTCATATCGGCAATTTCCTGGCGGGTCACCGGCACTACAAAATGGTTGTCCTGGCTGTATTGTTCGCGGGAGAGTTTGGATTTGAGCAGGTCGATCGCAGCCAGGATGCGCTCTTCGGGCTGGCCCAGGTTGAGCGATTTCAATATCTCTGATTTTTGCTGAATACGAAGGCACATGTGCGAAGTAAAGCGCAGGTGGATATCAAAATGATCGCGCAGGAGTTCGATAAAATGTTTGCGCGGCAGCGCGAGTATTTGCGCATTGGTGATCGAAATTGCGGAAGCCGGATAGGGGAATTCGCCGATCATAGGCGGCTCGCCGAAACTCTCGCCATCGGTGAAAATACCCTGTATAAAATCATTGTCCTCGCCGTGATTCACCATCTTCACCAACCCGGTTACGATTTGAAAAAAATAAAACGCCACCTGCTTTTCGCGGAAGATGTCGTCGTGCCGGTGGTAGTTTTTTACTACGGCGCCGTAATTGCGCAGGAGATCGGAAGGGATGTTCATGTTTGATGTTTTCGGTTTGGGGGTTTGGAGGTTTGGAGGTTTGGAGGTTTGGAGGTTTGGGGGTTGGAGGTTTCGGGGCAAACTTAATAAAATCGGAACCATTGCCAAAACCGGTTGATCCAGGATCGGGGCGGCACCCGGCGGAGGAACTCGGGAATCTGCATAGCTTTCACCTGTTCAAAAATCAGGGCATGGCCGGCATTATTGAGGTGGATGCCGTCGCCGGAGTTGTAGCGCGCATCCAGCAGCCCGTTTGGCTCAGCCAAGCCTTCCCATACATCGATCACCTGGGCGCTGTATGTTTCCTTCAGCGCCTTTTGGGCCAGTAATTGAATCAGTACTTTATCGGCGCTGAAGTTTCGGGGTTGGGTGGTGCAAACCCAAACCGGCACGCCGGCGGACTGCGCTTTTTTTACAATTTTATCAAAATTGGCCAGCTGCTCTTCCAGGCTGTACCCGGATGCCGCGTCGTTGGAAGGCAGGTTGACGATGACGGCGTCGGGGCGCAGTGAAATCGCCCGGCTTATGTTGCGCAGGCTGTCGGGCGCCGGCTTGTATTTGGGCGGAAACAGGCTGGAAGGCAACAACTGATACGTGCTATACCCGCCCATGGCTAAGTTCAGTACTTCGTTGGCCGGATTAATGGCCTGTAGCCAGGCGCGGTAGCGATTAACCCAGGCGCTGTCGGCCGGTTCGGCGCCGGCGCCGGCAGCGGTGGACGAGCCGATCACGACGATCCTGATCTTCAGCGCGGATGAATCGCCCCCGGCGGATTCCTGGGCATTTGCCGTTCCGGCAACGGATACGAGGGCGAGATTTATAAAAAGGCTGACGTAGCGCATATCAAATAATGACCGGGGTTGTTTGTAACACCGGCGGGTGTCATGGTATCTTTACCGGCGTTTAGGCATGTTGTTTGGGCAAATGAATACATTTTCATGGTATCATTTCGGATCAATCGAGAATTTTTAAGTGAAATCGGGTCTTTGGCACGTTTTACGGCACGTTTTTTCCGCGAGGCCTTCCACCCGCGGTATGAGTTCAGCGAATTGATCCGTCAGTGTTTCATCATCGGCTACAAATCGTTGTCCTTAGTTGGGCTCACCGCTTTTATCATGGGTCTGGTGCTCACCATGCAGTTGCGGCCCAGTATGGTGCGCTATGGTGTGGAAGCGGAGATACCCGCCATGGTGGGTATTTCGATCATCCGCGAAATCGGGCCGATTATTACTGCGCTCATTTTTGCCGGCAAAATCGGTTCGAGTATCGGCGCCGAACTGGGCTCCATGCGCGTCACCGAGCAGATTGACGCTATGGAGGTTTCGGGTACCAATCCATTCAAATATTTGGTGGTCACCCGTACGGTAGCCGCCACGCTCATGCTGCCGGTTTTGGTGATACTGGCCGATGCGATCGCCTTATATGGCTCGTATTTGGGCGTCAATATCTACGAAATACTTAGTTTTAAACTGTTTTACACCTTAGTCATCGACAACCTGGGTTATTACGATGTTATTCCAGCAATAATTAAAACCTTCTTCTTCGGTTTTGCCGTCGGAATCGTCGGCTGTTTCAAAGGATATTATTCTTCAAAAGGCACGGAAGGCGTAGGCCGGTCGGCCAACTCGGCCGTGGTGATGGCTTCGGTGTTTATTTTTATCCTGGATTTACTGGCTGTTCAAATTACCGAATTGGTTTGGAATTTATAATGGATACAAGAGAACCGGTTATCGTAATAGAGGATCTTTGCAAAACCTTTGGCAACAATGTGGTGCTCGATCATTTCAACCTGACGCTCTACCGGGGCGAAAACCTGGTTGTGCTGGGGAAATCGGGCTCCGGGAAATCGGTACTCATCAAGTGTATTATCGGCTTGCTCCGTCCCGACAGCGGCCGTATTGAAGTGTTGGGAGAAAATGTTCCGGACCTGAATTACCACGATCTCGACCTGCTGCGCGCCAAGGTGGGTTTTTTGTTCCAAAGCAATGCGCTGTACGATTCCATGACCGTGCGGGAAAATCTGGAATTTCCCCTTCGGCGGCACTGGCTTCAGGTAGAACAAAAAGAAGTGGACATGATGGTGATGGAAGTACTGGAACACGTCGGACTGGCCCACACGGTGGATATGATGCCGGCCGAGCTGTCGGGCGGTATGCGCAAACGTATCGCCCTGGCCCGCACCCTTATTCTGAAACCGGCGATCATGCTGTACGACGAGCCGACCACCGGGCTCGATCCCATTACCGGCATGGAAATTATTGAACTGATCAAACAAGTGCAACAACAATATCAAACCTCCGCACTGGTGATCTCGCACGATATGGTGCTGGCCGAAACCGCCTCCGAGCGGATCGCCATGCTGATTGAGGGCAAATGTTATGCTACCGGCCCTTATGCCGAACTTAAAACCTCAACCGACCCGAAAATTCAAGCCTTTTTTATATGATGACGTATGGCTAACCGCACAACAGACAATGTAAAACTGGGCGTTTTCGTCCTCGCCGGATTGGTACTGCTGGTCCTGTTCTTCTATATGCTGAGTAAAAACGAGAGCATTTTTGCTTCCCGTTTCGAGATCAAGGCACATTTTGCAAATGTCAGCGGCCTGGTGTCCGGCAACAACGTACGGGTAGCGGGCATCGTGGTGGGCATCGTGGAAGACGTGGAACTCGTGAATGACACCCTCGTCATCGTCACTATCGCCCTCAACGACGACATGCGCCAGATCGTGCGCAAAAATGCCACTGCCGCCCTCGGCACCGACGGGCTGATCGGCAACCGTCTGGTAAACATTCTTCCCGCAGCCGAACCGGCGCCCCTGATCGAACCCGGCGATATACTCCTGGGGCAAAAAGATATCAGTACCGAAGACATGTTGCGCACCCTCGACCAAACCAACCGCAATGTGCTGATCATTTCCAACGGGCTCCGGGAAACCATCGACCGGATCAACAAGAGCACCCAACTCACCACCCTGCTCGACGACGAAAGCCTCTCCCTAAACCTGAAGGCCGCCCTGCTCAACCTCCGCAGCGCCACCGGACAAGCCTCAGCCACCATGCAGGACCTGAACGCCGTGGTGGCCGATGTACGCAACGGAGAGGGCAGCGTAGGCGCCCTGCTGCGCGACACCAGCTTTGCCTGGGAATTAAACCAGACCGTCCGCAAACTCCAGGCCGTGGAAAACCAGGCCGACCGGCTGGCGCAAAACATGGATGCCCTGGTAAAAGAAGTGGATGGCGCCGTAAAAGGCCTGCAAAACGACCTCAACTACGGACCCGGTGCGGCCAATTTACTGATGAAGGATTCCCTCACCGCCGCCCGCCTGCAAAATGCACTTGGCAACCTGGAGCAGGGCACGGCGCGGTTCAGCGAAAATATGGAGGCGATGAAGCATAATTTTTTGTTTAGAAGGTATTTTAGGAAGATGGAGAAGAAGAAAGAGAAGGATTAATTAGAATCATCACGGATAAATCGCCTTCCCTGCATTTAAGGCCCCCTCGACAGTGCCATTCTAAATTTTTCGCATGTTTGTTTGGGCGTTTTTTGCTTTAGCCATACATTTACCATACCATCCAACGTCGCTTCAGTACTAATCTTTGTTAATTGACCATCAACCAAAAAAACCTTGCCCTCCCTGGGCACTTTTGACTGGGAATCCGAACTATATATCCACATCGTTTTTTATGCCCCGGCGTTTTTGCAGGGCAAATTTCGGGCGCATTTGCCGACTCCGGAAAATGATACTATTTTGCTCATCCCCGCCTGCAGCGGATATTTTTTATTTAAAATCTCCGGCCAAATGATTGACCAACTTCCATTAGAGACTCAAACCATCGAACTTCATCTCCTGAAGGCTAAACTTGAACATTTGGAGCAATTGCTCCAGGAAAAAAATGTGGATAAATTGATCGGCATTCCAACCCTGGAAGGTTTTGACTTTATCGCTGTAAAAGAAATTATCCGCTGCGAAGGACTTCAAAAATGTACCCGCATCGTAACCACTTCCAAAACGGACATCATCAGCTCCTACAATATCGGAGAATTCAGAAAACTGCTGGAGCCGTACTTTTTTTTCTCGCCGCACAAATCGCACCTGATCAACCTTGCTTTTCTCAAAAAATACAAAAGGGAGGGCACGATCATGTTACGGGATAACGCCTGCATCCCGGTATCAAAAAGGAAAAAAAGCGAGTTTTTGGAACTGGTCATTCACCTCTGATTTTTCCCGTTAATTCCTGGATTTGCCCTTTAAACGGATGGTTCTGCCGCTTGGTCAGACGCCCGTTGCATTACCGTGTTCTTGCACGGTACCTTGCATGCAAAGCCCCGGCCCTAACATATTTATATCTTAACTGAAAAAGGGCATTCATGTGTTTCAAAATCCGGGAGATTTATTTATCTGACGAACCGAAAGGCGAGGGAATGGATGATGTAGAAAATTTCAATACCGATGTGATAGCCCTGGTAGAAGAAGATGATGAAGATATTGAAAATGGCAAAAAAACGGTGAAATACGTCGCTTCCTTCTTTACTTATGCTAACATATTTGAATTAAAATCCCTCCACATAAAGACCGGTGAATACTTAAAAGGGAAATATTTCTATGCCAAAAACATGGTGTTAGTGGATAACTGTTCGATGGAAAATATAAAAACGGTTGTAGACCACCTGCTTGAGGAAGGAGAGTTCAGGGAAGCGTTTAGGCGGATATAGGGCGCCCGGTGCGCAAAAACATGTTGAAAACAATAGCCAATCCATAAATGGGAAGCCTGCTCCTCAAATTAATTATCGGACAACTCAATCAATACGTCCTTTCGGTATCGGCGTCAAATGGTTCTGCCGGGACGGAAACCCCGGTAATACTTGGAAATATCGCCACGGCGCCAATTGCAGGGGGAGACAACAGCAAACTGAAAGACAAGGTCGTCGTCAGCCTGGTGAATATTGCCGAAGAAGCGAGCTTGAAAAACAATACGGCGTACCTGCAGAAAAACCAGCAACATTTCCAGCAAAGCCCTATCGTTCACGTCAATCTGTACCTGCTTTTTACCGCAAATTTCGAGGAATACGATAAGGCCATCAATCACCTTTTCCGGGTGATGGAGTTTTTTCAAGGACGGAAGATTTTCAAATTTAAAAATGCTCCCTTTGCCGGTGTTGATAGCAAAGAACTCGAACGAATGCAGGATATTGAACTGACTGTGGAATTGCACACGCTCAGTTTCGAACAATTGAACGATTTGTGGGGATCGCTGGGAGGTAAACAACTTCCGTTTGTGCTTTACCGCGCCCGTTTGGTGCCCATACAAATGGAACAAATACTTGGCCGGGAAGGCTTCATTACGGAAATTGATCTGGCACTCGCCCCTCAAATATGAGCAACGTACTCACATATCGCCCTTTGTGCAAGGTTTGCCTGTGGCAGGCATACTACCTCCACCCTGCGGACATTAACCCCGGCGATTTGATTGATGCGAATGGAAGACCCAATACCTTAAAAACCGTCAAGCAGGAAGAATTCGCGGCAGACGCCGACGCCACCAGGAAGTATTCCGTAGCCGAAGACCTGGAAATCACGCCTTCCGCGACCACTCAAAAAATCATGCAACAGGCAAAAATGGTATTCCGCGTCGAAAACAGCGGGTTCTCCTTATGGCTGCGCGTCAAGCCGGTAGCGGCAAACAATTTTCAGCCCTTCATCCCCCTCGACGCGCCATTTAAACTGACTTTCGTCCTGCGGGTAAAAAATCCGGCGTTTTTCAACTTCACGAACATCGACGGCAACAACCCCTTGGGCTCCGTTTATTATTTTTCCAACTTAGCCGGCAACCGCTTTGCAAACACCAATTACCTGAATACAACGCCGCCACAACTATCGCCCCCGCAAAACTATGCGTCGGCGCTCGACCGGGTCCCTTTCCTTGCGAATAATCTGTCGGTCGATGTCTCGACGCTACAAACGGATTTTGTACAATTTAAACTGACCGGTTCTTTAGCCTCGACGGAAATCGTTTTTGAAAAAGCGGAAGAAGAAGATTTTTTGAGGACCTGCCAATTCGTTCCGAGGGAGCTTCCCTCCGGGGTATACGAACGAAAAGCGTTCGCGCGGAATGGCAGCGAAATTCCGTCGCTGAAACGAACTTTTTTTTGGAACAAAGGGGATGTCCCTGCGGATGCATTCGGTGTGGTCGAGTTATTTCATTTGCCCGGCAATCCGACGACGACCTACTCCTTACTGGCAACCGACCAGCGGCTGCTCAGTCCTGTGTACACTCTGTGGTGGCAAAACCGCTCCACCTTTTGGCGCTACCTGTTCGATACGAATCAGTCGCCGGACGCCGCCAACCCGGCTTGTAGCGTGAAGTTAGAAACCCCGGGCGTGGCGAACCAACTGTTGAGCAAAACAAAACAACCCCTGGTGAACAAGTACCGGAAAATGCTTTTTCGCAAAGTCAATTCCAGTGAAGAGATCTTATTGCCCAACCCCGCACCGGACCGGGTCTACCCGGAAGGCGCCGACTATTATTCCGAAATACACCTGAATAAAACAGATTTTGATAAAATTATTCCTGGCACCAGTTAACAAAACCTTTTGTCCATGAGAACATACAAAACGCCCGGCGTTTACGTGGAAGAAATCTCCACCCTGCCGCCCTCCGTCGTCCCGGTCTCGACGGCTATTCCCGCTTTTATCGGTTACACGGAGCGAAGCCCGTCGGCCCTCGAAGTGCGCCGGATCAGTTCTATGACGGAATACCGGGCCTTGTTTGGAGGCGCTTTTTCAGAAACTTTAACAGCAGAAGTGACGAAAAGCGCTCCTGCTGATGAATTTTTTAATGTGACGAAACTACCCACCGCCCCGGCTAAACCCACCTATTGGTTGTACTATCAATTATTGATGTATTTTGCCAATGGAGGAGGCCCCTGTTATATTGTTTCAGTAGGTACTTATGCTATTAAATCACCTTTTATTGATGTAAAGACATTGAAGAATGGTTTAGATGCATTGAAAAAGGAGGATGAACCTACCCTAATCCTGACTCCTGATCTGAACGGGGTATCCGTACCGGCTGATTACTACGGCCATTACAAAATAACCCTGGACCAGTGTGCCGACCTCAAAGATCGTTTTACCCTCATCGATGTACACAGCGGCGCGGAAGGCGATGCAGTTATAAAAGGCTTCCGCGAAAATATCGGCACGAATAACCTGAATTACGGCGCCGCGTACTATCCCTGGCTGGAAAGCACGCTGGGGTACGGCTATGATGAATCCAAAATCAAAACAACCGTCATCATTGGTACCACGCCGCCCGTTACCGATGTAATGCTGAAATACGATACCTCCGACCTTTCCGTATTGGCGGAACCTCTGGCGACTACTCCCCCAGTCGATAAAAAAACGTATTATGAGTCGCGTTCGCTTTATCACCTCGACAACGGCGCCTATGCCCGCATCAAAGCGATTATCGATAGTTTTCGGGTGACCCTGCCGCCCAGTGGCGCCATGGCCGGCATTTATACCCGGACAGACAACAGCCGGGGCGTATTTAAAGCGCCGGCCAACGTCAGCGTTAACAGCGTCGTGCGACCCACAGTAAAAATCAGCAACGAGCAGCAGGAAAACCTGAACGTACACCCCAGCGGCAAGTCAATCAACGTGATCCGTTCCTTTTCCGACAAAGGTATCCTCGTTTGGGGCGCCCGGACCCTGGATGGAAACAGCAACGAATGGCGGTATATCCCGGTACGGCGCTTGTTCCTTTTCCTGGAGGAATCCATCAGTAAAGCTATCGAAAATTTTGTGTTCGAACCCAATACCCAAAGCACCTGGGTGAGTGTAAAAGGAACCATCGAAAATTTCCTGACCGATCAATGGCAGGCCGGCGCATTGGCCGGAACATCCACCCAACAGGCATTTTTCGTAAATGTCGGCCTCGGCGTCACCATGACGGCGCAGGACATCCTGGAAGGCCGGCTCATCGTCGATGTCGGCGTCGCCGCCGTGCGCCCAGCTGAATTCATTATTCTTCGTTTTTCACACAAATTGCAGGAAGCATAAAATATTAAAACTATGGCAAATCAAATAAATGAATACCCGCTGACGAAATTCTATTTCAGCGTGGACATAGGTCAGAATCTCAAGATGAGTTTTCAAGAGGTCACCGGATTGGAAATGACCCGAGATAAAGCAGAATACCGGAGCGGTATGGATACGGGTTTTGTAAAACGCCAGATCCCCGGTATGAAAACCTTCGGCGAACTCACTTTAAAACGGGGCACCACGGCTAACAATGATGATTTTTTCAGATGGTGGAATGGAGAAAACGGTCTCGAACCGCAACGTTTGGACCTATCAATAAGCCTGTTGGATGCCAAAGGTGATCCGGTTATGACCTGGGTGGTGCGGAATGCATTTCCTACAAAAGTTACCTCTACCGACCTGAATGCGCAAAACAATGAAATTGCCATAGAAACCTTGGTATTGGCGCATGAAGGCATAACACTCAATCCCCGGCTATCGTCTGTAGAATTTTCATTAGGTGTAACCTTAGCATAATCATGGGTGAATATAATCCATATACTCCTCCTTTAGGGTTCTATTTTAAGGTCTCCATGCCGTTGAAGATTCCTATTCTGAACAAGTATCTGGAATTAGAATTTAGCTTTCAATCCGCATCCGGATTGACCAAAGAAATAGTCACGGAAACCTTCCGGGAGGGCGGACAAGCGTACGATTATGCATTGCCGGTCAAAACCCAATATTCGGAATTGGTGCTGAAAAGAGGGCTTTGGATTCCGTCCGAACCAAAACCAAGCCTCGATCTATGGCAAGCCTGGTTCAATTCAACCATGCAGGAATTTAGGGTACACCCTGCAAATCTTCAAATTAGTTTGCTGCGCCCCGATGGAAACCCATCTATGACTTGGTATATTAAACGGGCCTGGCCTAAAAAGTGGACGATAGCTGACTTCAATGCCGAAGAAAATCAGGTCGTTATTGAGACCATGGAGATGCGTTATGATTCTTTCACCATCAATCAGGAGTAATTGCGTTATGCCGATTCTTATACGGGAGACCAACATAAAAGCCAGCCTTTCGGACGAAGGCGCTGGCGTCGGAACAGACGGAAATCGCAACCCGGCCGCCACAACTGAGCCGGTAGCCGACCTTGAAGGGCAAATTCAAAAACTTTTATTGCGTAAATTAAAAGCCAGAGACGAAAGATGAGCGGACAAATAACAAGACTTTATATTGAAGCTTACACCTCTTCTAAATTTGATAAAAAGATCGGGGAAGGCGTTTTTTATATCCAGGCAAACCCTGAAACTTACGCGGTAAGCTATGCAGTAGATTACAAAGGCAGGCAAAGCAGAGGCACATCCAGTTTTGACCCCAAATGGGATAAGACCCCTCCCAGAAAGTTAACTTTTGAATTTTTATTTGACTCAACCGGAGCGATACCCACTTTCGATCAGGTAAGAATGGCGGACCAAAATGCCTATGAGATTATTACAGAAGATATTCCTGGCGAAACAGTGGAAAGCAAGATACAAAGCCTTGAGTATGTCGTATTTAAGATAGACGGAAAAAATCACAAACCCAACCATCTGCTGATTGTTTGGGGGAGTTTGGTTTTTGGGTGTTGTTTGGAAAGTATGAATGTCAACTACAAGTTGTTTGACAATCAGGGCGCTCCAATACGTGCAACGGTGAATGCAACATTTGTAGAAGTCAACCGGGATGCCAAACGCATCTACGAAGATCGTTTTCAATCGCCCGACATTACGCACGCCTTCACCGTTAAAGAAGGCAACACCCTGCCGCTGATGGCTGAAAACGTGTACGGCGACACAGCCTATTATATAGCCGTAGCACAGGCCAACAAACTCATACAATTCCGGAATTTAAAAGCCGGCTCCAGTGTCATATTTCCGCCCATAAAAAAACAGGATGTCTAACGCTCAATTGATACCAGCCAAAGGGGAGCAAGGCGTTGTCGCTTTTTCGCTCCGGGTAAATGGAGAGGTCTTGCCGGGCCGGGTATCTGTTTATGGCTTATCGGTGAGCAAAGAAGTCAACCGCATTCCGTATGCCAAAGTGTTGATCGTGGACGGCGATGTGGCCGCCCAGGATTTTGAGATCAGCAACGAAGCGTGGTTCGTGCCGGGCAATACGTTGGAAATTTTCCTGGGCTACCTGAACGATGAGGCCCGCGTGTTCAAAGGCATCGTCATCAAACAACAGATCACTATTCGCCGCGGATCGTCTTTTTTGGAAGTGGAGTGCCGCGACGCCGCTTACCGCATGACCCTGCGCCGCCGGGGCCGGTATTTTGAAAACCTGACCGACAGCGCGCTGGCAGCCGAACTGCTCAAAGATTACGACCCAAAGGCCCGGATTGCCGCCACCAAACACAAACACGCCGACCTGGTGCAATACGACTGCACCGATTGGGATTTCCTGCTCAGCCGCATGGATGCCAACGGTCTGCTGACGATCGTAGACGACGGCATGGCCCACATTCAGCCACCCGATTTCAAACAAACGCCGGCCCTGCACCTGCATTATGGCGCCACGGTGATCGAATTCGACGGCGGCCTGGAATTGCGCGACCAGTTCGAAAAAGTGGTGGCCCGCAGCTGGAACCCCGACGAACAGGCCATCGTGGAAATAACAGCTAAAGAACCGGCGGTCAAACAGAACGGCAACCTGCCCGGCCAAACTCTCGCCGCCGCCAATGGCCCGGACCCCAGCACCTGCCGGCACGGAGGTAACGTACCGGACGCCGAGCTCCAGGCCTGGGCCGATGCCCGCCTCCTGAAAGATCGCCTGTCCCGTACCTGCGGACGGGTGCAGTTTCAGGGCTACAACGCCATCAAACCGGGACAAACCGTCGTGTTGTACGGCTTCGGCGACCGGTTCAACGGCCCGGTTTACGTGGCCGCCGTGCATCACGAATACATGGATGCAGGTTGGCTGACGGAAATCGAATTCGGGCTGTCGCCCAAATGGTTTGCCGAAATCGTCAAAATGGAAGCGCCGAAAGCGGCGGGGATGTTGCCGGCCGTCAGCGGCCTGCAGATCGGCATCGTGACGCAAATTGAAGCCGACGATCAGGACAGGTTCCTGGTTCGGGTGCGCCTGCCGGTACTTGACGATGCAGCCCCGGGCGTATGGGCCAGGGTCGCCACGCTCGATGCCGGCGATAAGCGGGGCACCTTTTTCCTGCCGGAAGTAAACGACGAAGTGATCATGGGTTTTATTAACGACGACCCCCGCGACGCCGTTATCCTGGGCATGTTACACAGCCGCGAAAAACCCGCGCCGTTCACCGCCTCGAAAGAAAACGACGAAAAAGGCTACGTCTCGCGGGACGGTATCCGGCTCGTTTTCCACGAAAAAGACGGTTCGCTTACCCTGGAAACACCCGAACACAACAAACTTGTATTGTCCGACAAAGGCAAAGGTCTCGTGCTGTCCGATCAAAACGGCAACAGCATCGAAATGAACGATAAAGGCATTACCCTGAAAAGCAATAAAGACATTAAGGTAGACGCCAAAGGCGAATGCGCCACCCAGGCCGGCACGTCCTGGAAGGTGCAATCCAACGGTCAGGCAAATCTCCAGGCCACAGGCGTTACCGCGATTAAAGGATCGATCGTAAACATCAATTGAATCATGGGAAAACCGGCAGCCCGGATGGGCGATATGCATACTTGTCCGATGTCGACTGGCAATACCCCGCATGTGGGTGGCCCAGTCGGGCCGGTTGGTTCACCTAATGTCAACATCGGTGGTATCCCTGCCGCGCGCGTCAACGATATGGCCCTGTGCACCGGACCCGTAGATCAAATCATTGCCGGCTCTAACACCGTGTTTATCAACGGCAAACCCGCGGCCCGGATGGGCGACAGTACCGCGCACGGGGGGAGTATTGTAGCAGGTTGCCTTACAGTTAATATTGGATAAAAGGAGATGTAAATACCATGGCCATGCAAAACACCGGTTTGGAATTTTTAGGTAAAGGATTGGGCTTTCCGCCCGCCTTCGACAAAACGACCCGGGATGTCCGGATAGTGGAAGCGTACACCGACATTCAGCAAAGTCTGGAAATCATCCTCTCTACCCGCCCTGGCGAGCGCGTACTGGAGCTGGATTTCGGTTGCAACCTCGACCAGATGTTATTTGAGCCCCTCAACCTTACCTTGGTCAGCTATATGCGCGAAGTCATAAAAACCGCACTCCTCTTGCACGAACCCCGGATCGATGTGAAGGACGTTCGCATCGAAACGGACAACGAACTGGAGGGCCGGGTGCTGATCTCCGTGGATTATACCGTGCGCAGTACCAACTCGCGTTTCAATTTCGTGTACCCTTTCTATATTCAGGAAGGTACCGACCTGGATGCCCGGTAGAGGGTCATTAGGTCCTTATCGTCATTGGGTCATTGCGTTATTCGGAAGCCCAATCGTAAATCATAAATCGTAAATCGTAAAATCGCCACATGTCCTGGAAAATAGGTCATCCGATAAAAAGAGACGGTACCAACCAGTTGCAACGGTTGCTCGATGCCCTGCGGCCGGAAAACAACCCGGTGGACGACCGGCGCGTGGAGGACCTGTTGCTTTTTATCTACCGGCTGGCCGACCAGTTCGCCTATTACAACGAAGGCAACGTACCTGAAGGTGGATGGCAAACCTTTTTTTCCGCCTTACAGGATGCCAATGGCCAGGTAACACTCGCCAGCATCCGGCAATACCTCGCCAAAGCGGCCGGAAATCAGGACAATCCGGTATTTCTCTCGATCCTGCTGGCTTTTCTCGGCATGTACGAGCACCTGCGGCAGGACATCAATGCCCTCACCGGGCAACACCTGGATTTTTATTTTGAACAGGTGCTTGGGTTCCGGCGCCAGCCGCCCACACCCGACGAGGTACACGTCCTGTTCGAACTGGCGCCGCAGGCCACCCAACAGTTGCTGCCGGCAGGTACGGCGCTCAAAGCCGGCAATGACGGTTCGGGCAAACCGCTGATTTATGTCACCAACCGCGATATAGTCGTCAACAAAGCCAAACTGGCGGCCATAAAAACGGCCCTGATCACCCCGGATGGTGGCGTGTTCGCCGCCGAAGTGGCCAACTCCGCCGACGGCCTGGGCGCCCCGCTGGAAACTTCGCCGCCCGGCTGGCCGCTTTTCGGCGATCCGGATTTTATGCAACCCTCGGCCGTCGGTTTTGCCATCGCATCCCCGTTGCTGTTGCTGGAAGAGGGGCAACGGCAGATTACCCTGACCATTACCTTCGATCATATCCCCGAAACGATCACCGAAGCAGATTTTCAACAATGCTCCGCGTACACCAGCGGCGCACAGGACTGGATTCCCTGGGCGCCCATTGGTGAAGCGGATAACACGGGCGGAAAACCAAACCTGACCGACAAACAGTTCATTTTTCGATTTGGCCTCGACGCGGGCCAACCGGCCACGGTAGCCTACCGGCGGGAAACGCTGAGCGGCAACCTGGGTACCCGCCTGCCGGTGCTGCGCCTGATGCTGGACGGCGATAAAACGGCTTACCACCAGCTCCGGGAATTGACGGTCAAAAGCATCGACCTGAAAGTAGAGGTGGCAGTCAGTGCCGACCAACCCGGCGTACAAAACTTGGTTTTGCAAAACGAGCAGGGCGCCTTGGCTATGGGAAATGCGATTCAACCGTTTGGGCCAGCGCCCGGGAAAAACGCGCGGTTTTACATCGGTAGCCGGGAAGTATTCAGCAAACCGTTGGATGAGTTGATTATCCAATTGCGCTGGGCTGATTTGCCAGACGGCAATAAAGGATTTGAATCGTACTATACAGGATACCCGCTCAATTACAAATCCAATGATAAATACACCGTTTTTTTTGAGGTGCTTTCAAATGGTCATTGGTCGGCGCCCTTATCGCCCAAAACGGATATATTTGATTTGGCACAAGACCAGACACTGGCTCCGGATAAAACGATTGTCCTTTCCACGGACGAATGGCCGGCCTTGTCATTAGCGCCGGAGTTGCCTGAACTCCGCGAGTCGGGCAATACACCTTCCCAGGGTTTTATCCGGATATCGTTGGAACAGGATTTCGGGCATCGTATTTTTCCGGGACTTTTTGCCACGGTTGCTAAAGGCACCGGCACATTCCCCAATCCACCATATACACCCGCACTACAATCCATTTCTATAGGCTACGCTGCTTCCCAAAATATCATTGCCGGCCAACAAACTGCGGACGCTCAATTTTTTCATCTTGAACCCTTTGGCAGCACGGCGTTGATTTCGGATGGATCGCCGAAACTGTTGCCCCAAACGCCGCGGGCAGCACTATATCTCGGGTTTTCCAATTTTGAGCCGCCCCAAAACCTGCACCTGTTGTTCCAGGTCGCCGAAGGTTCGGCCGAATCAACCGACATTTTGCGCCCGGAAGACATTCAGTGGCATTACCTCACTGACCGGGGTTGGCGCGCGACGGCCTTGACCGGCAGCGAAATTTTTATCGACACTACCCTGGGCCTGCAAAAGCCCGGTCTGATGGCTTTTCAAATCGGCCGCGACGCCGGAAAAAACGCCACCAAAATGCCCGGCGGGCTGCACTGGCTGCGCGCCTCGATAGAAAAAGACCCTGCCGGCGCTGCCCGCGCCATCGCCATTCATACCCAGTCCATTACTGCTGTTTTTCAAGAGAACGGCAACGACCCCGGGCACCTGCTCCGGCCATTACCCGCCGGCTCTATAACCGCCCTGACCGAAAGAATCCCTGCGATCCGGAAAGTGGAACAGCCCTACGCTTCCTTCGGGGGAACCCCCGCCGAGCAAAACGACCGCTTTTACACCCGCGTCAGCGAGCGCCTGCACCACAAACAGCGCGCGGTCACCCTGTGGGACATCGAGCGGCTGACGCTGCAACAATTCCCCGGGCTGTACGAGGCCAAAGCCATCCCCCATTCCGGCCTGGATGAAAACGGTTTTTACTCTGAATTTCAACCTGGACAGGTGACGGTGGTGCTGGTGCCGCAATTGCGCAACCGCAACGCCGTCAACATCCTCCAGCCAAGAGTATCGGTTGCCCTGCTGGAAGAGGTGCGCCGTTACCTGCAACCTTTGTGTACGCAATTTGTGGGCGGTGTGGACAACGCCTTGCAGGTGGTCAACCCCCTGTATGAACCCATCCTGCTTTCCTTCAGCGTCGGTTTTCATGCCGGTTATGATAGCGGGTACTATACCGGTGTATTACAGGAAACGCTGCGCCGGCGGCTCTCTCCCTGGGCCTACGAAGAAGGGGAGGACATTAAGTTTAACGGCAAAGTGTACAAATCCCAACTGTTGGCTTTCGTGGAAGAGCAGGAGTATGTGGACTATGTGACGGATTTCCGGATGATCCACTTCCGGACCGAGCCGGGTGTGGGCGAGATGAGCATCGAAAGCGACCTGTACGTATATTTTAACTCGCCAGAACGCGACACCGATGTGGCCATTGCGTCTACGGCGGCCTCTATCCTGGTTTCGGCCGACCGGCACAGCATACAAACCCTTCGGCCCGACGAATTCCCCTGCGATAACCCGGAAGACACCTGTACCGGCGGCATTGATTGCTGGTATGTTGACATTGATTTCATGGTTTCAGAACAATAAATCTTTCTTATGGCTACCTTAAAAGATGTTTTAAAAAGCTACTTCACATCGGGCAAAAAACCGACACAACAGCACTTCCACGAATTGATTGATTCCTATTTCCACAAAACGGATGATAAGTTGGCCATAAGTGACGACGGAAATTTGGGTATCGGAGTGGACACACCTGACGCGCGTCTGCACATTGGGGGCGGCTTAAAAATCGGTAGCTTGCCGGACGATCTATCCCAGGTTTCTCAAGGTACGCTTCGGTGGACCGGAACCAAACTACAAATCGCTTTCGAGAGCCAATGGAAAGATGTTTGGTCGGGAGAACAAAATTTCTCATTGAAATCCCAAGCCTACGATTTAGGCCAGAAAAGATTGAGCCAAACGATTAAGTCGGTTTCCGTGGGGCCGCTCAATTTTCCTGACAAATCGGTACAACTGCTACGGGTAGCTTTTACGATCAACTATGGCAAAGTTAGTACTAGTAAAGGAAGTACCAGAAATTTATCAATCATCTTGTTATCTCCCGCTAGTGCCGAGCTATGGAGTCAGGAAATTCCCCTCACGAACGGAATCTTTTCAAATTTCAAAATAGGCCCGATAGATTTGCCGGGCAACCAGCGGATTGAAAACATGAAAACATTTTCACTTAAGTTCGCCATTACAGGCAGTGGCGGCAGTGGTTCGAATACGATTGACATCACCTTAGTACAGGCTGAAGTCTCCTGTCTGATTAAAGTAGCCTAAAAGAATCTCCAATATCTGAGTCATCCGTTGTATCCTACTGTCACGCCATGTCGACTGCTTTTATCCTACCTGTTGAAGAGCAATTATTGCCGCCCGCGCTCGACACACGCCTCCTGCGCGAACAAGCCCGGCAACGCATCGAGGCATTGGCCGGCAACCGCTGGACAGACTACAACACCCACGACCCGGGCATCACTATCCTGGAAATACTGGCTTACGCGGTCACCGACCTGGGCCTGCGCGCGCGCTTGCCGGTGGCCGACCTGATTGCCGGCAAGCATGACGGCGATTTTTTCACCGCCGGCGAGGTATTGCCCAGCGCCCCCATCACCCCGGACGATTACAAACGCCTGCTCGTCGACCGCCTGCCCCTGCGCAATACCTGGGTCATACCTGCGCCCGGCCCGGTCAAAGGCCTGAACCGCCTCCTGCTCGATTTGGCGCCGTCGCCCGATGCCTCCATCCCCAACCTGAACGAAATAGGACTGCGCGGCACACCCATCGTGGTGGGTACAAGGCCGTATGAATTTTATATCTTGTTTCCCTTTTGGGAACTTTTGCCGGCTATTTGGACCGACCCGCAACGCGACCTGGTCAAAGCGGAAGTCGTTGGTGTTCAAACGGCTATTGATGAAAGCAGTGACACTTTCGACTTGTTTTTTGTCGTGTTGCGGCTAACTTTCGGTGCGGGCGCCGCTGCCCAAGTGCTGGACAATTTCGGCTGCTGGGTACGCCTGCCCAAAGGCCTGCCCAAAGCATCGCCGGAAGAATTTGAAAATGCGGACGAAACGGCCTTCCGCCAGGCCCTGCAAGTGCAATTGCACAACAACAACGCCTTTTTTCAACAACACCAAAAACGCGCCCGCCTGCGGGCCACCCGTCTCGCCGACGCGCGGCAATTCCTGGCACAACACCGCAACCTCTGCGAAGACTGGGCGGACATTGACACCATCCGCGTGCAACAAATCGGCCTGAACATCGCCGAACTCGACCTCCAACCCGAAGCCGATGCGGTGGAAGTGCTGGCCCGCATCTGTTTTGCCGTGGATCAATTTATCGCCCCGCTACCCCGCCCGCACAGTTTTGAAGAATTGTTGGCCCAGGGCAGGACGCCGGCGGACATATTCGAAGGGCCCCGGCCGCAAAACGGCTTTCTCTCCACTGCAGCGCTTCGCCCCAGCCAAAGGGAAGACAAAATGTACACCTCCGACCTCGTGCGCCTCGCCATGCAACAACCCGGCGTGATCGGCGTCAACCGGCTGACCCTCGACCTGTACATGGACCGCGTCCGGGTGGCCGAAGGCGTGGCCAACTGCCTCAACCTGCGCGACACGGCCCGTTACAAACCCCGCTTCAGTTTTTTTGATACCGATATCCGGGTCTTTAAACGCGGCATTCCGCTTACCATCGACCGGGATGCGGTGCAGACACGCTGGCAGGCCCTGGAAAAAGAATACCGCGACGGCTTTCCCAAAAGCGGCTCAAGCGAAAACGCCGATATGCCCGTAACGCCTGGCGACACCCAACTCGACATCGCCACGTTCTATTCCATTCAAAACGATTTCCCCGAAACCTACGGTCTCCGGGCCGGCGAAATCGTGGCGAATGCCCCCGAATCCCGCAAGGCCCAGGCCAAACAGTTGAAAGCTTACTTGCTTTTTTTCGAACAATTGCTCGCCAACTATTGCAAACAGCTGGACCGCCTGCAGGATTTGTTCTCTGCGCGCAGCGACGCCGACCGCACCTATTTTGCTCAACCCTTGTACGAGGTACCGGCCGTACAGGAACTGTACCAGGATTTTTTGCTCGAAAAAAAAGCGAATCCACCCCTCAATTGGGAGCAGTTCAAACAGTTTTGCAACGGCCACCGCAAAACCCTGAACGACACCGTCGAAAACCGCGACACTTTTCTGCGCCGCCGCAACCAGTTCATCGATCATCTGCTGGCGCGGTTTGCCGAATCGTTTACCGACTACGCCGCCTGGTCGTACGCCCGCAACGGCGGTACGCTGTCGCCCGACCTCGTTTTCGACAAACTCGATTTCCTGCAGCGCGCACCCGAACTGAGCGCCAACCGCGCTACCGCCTTTAACTTAACTGCCACCCGCCCCAACGGCGCCCCCGACGTCTGGGATACCGCCAATGTGTCCGGGTATGAAAAACGGGTAGCCGCCCTCCTGGGCATTCCGGATATCCGCCGCCGGACGCTCGGCGTCAAGTTCGATATCCTGCGCTACCGAACGATCACCGACCTTCAAGGCACGGGCGCGGCTCAAAAAGGGCGCTTCCGCCTTCAAAATATACCGGTCAGCAACCCACCGGGAAATCCCAAAGTCCTGCTGCTCAGCGATCAGGCTTACCTCGTCAGCGAGCTGGATCAACGCGTCACCCAGGTCATGAACGGCGGCCGCAATGCCCGGGCCTACCGGGTGCAACAAGACCCCAACAAGCGGGTCGCCGACTGTCGTTACTTAGTCGATCTGGTGGCGCCCGACAACTCGGCCAACCCGTTGCCGGCCAAAGCCGCCGGGCAGGATATGTTCCTGTTCACCAACCGGGCGCTCCTCGAAGCGCATATCCGCGAAACCATGCAACTGCTGCAGGGCCGGCCGGCCGAAGGTATGCACGTAGTGGAGCACCTGCTGTTGCGCCCAGTGGACGACAGCACGACAGTGCTCGCGCCGGTGGCCTTTCCCGGCGCCGGCGGCGAGGTGTTTATTCCGGACCCTCATTCGTTTCAGGTCAGTATTTTCCTGCCCGGCTGGGCGCCCCGTTTTCAGGACCCGGAGTTCCGGGTCGTTGTGGAGCGCGTGTTGCGCCGGGAATTGCCGGCGCATATATTCCCGTACATCTATTGGGTGGAATTGGATGCCAATCAGCAGGTACCGGCCGAGTTTACCGCATTTGAAACGGCCTGGCGCAATTGGCTGGAAAAACAATTCACCGTCGACAGACCCGCTGCACAGGATCAGTTGGTGCTGGCCATCAACCAATTGGTGGTTTCTCCAGTGGTCACGCCGGCCTACCGGCACCAGCCCTTCGTCCTATGAGCCGCAACGAACACGTCATCCGCAAACAAACCCTGCACTTGCAGGTGTCCCGACGCGACAACGCGCTCGCCCTGCAGCAGCGTTTCCTGCGCCTGGTGGAAGATCAACTGCTGCCGCGCCTGGAGCCGGTTTTCGACCGCCTAGCCGGCCCCGACGAGTGGATCGAATTAGATAAATTAGACATCGACCTGGGCCGGCTGGCGCCCGGCGAACCCGACCAGGTCTGGCTGGACAAAGCCCTGCGCGCCTATACCGCGGCGCTGGAACAACACCTCGACAAACCCGATACCCGCCGGGCAACTTCCGCTACCCGGAACCGCGATCTGCTGGCTTTTTTTCTGACCCACGGCGCCTTGCCCTGGTGGGCCGCCGGGGAAAAACTGGAAACGACCATCCGGACACAACTGCCCACCCTGGCCGGCCGGTTGCCCGCGTTGCTCGCACCCGCCACCGCGCGGCGGCGTTGGGTGCGGCAATTCGACGATACGCTTCAACTGGAAACGTTTACGGCCGCGGCGCCGGGGCATGTTATACCGGTTTCCGTGCAACAAGGACTGGACTTGTTTCCCGGACAATCGCGCCGGGAGCTTCGGAACCGCTACTGGGAGAGCCTCTGGGAAGCCCTGACGCAACCCGCCGGATTTCCCGGCAACTGGCTGCAAAACTTGCTTCGGGAAGTATTGTCCAAGCAACCGGCTATCGCGGCGATAGAACAACTGTTGGAACACTGGCTTGACGCAAGCCATTACATGTCGCTCCCGGCCACGATAAAGGACCAACTGGTGAGCACTCTGGCGGAAGAATTGCAGCGGCGCATTCGCGCGCTTTCCCCGGCCGCGCAAAAACAAGCAGGGCAAAAAAACCGGCGGTGGTTGCAGCAGTTGGGCCGGCAATTTCCCGGGGAAAAATCGCGGTTGTTGCAGGCGTTATCATGGCAATACCTGGCTCTGATTGCCGTTCCGCCGCCGCCTTTGGTCGGTGCTAGTCATCGGATGACTAGCACCGATCAAAGGCAAGTTGACCGCCCCCTCGAAAGCTCCCGACCCGCCATGGACCCCGACGGCATGTTCGTACCCCTGGCTGGTATCGTACTCGTGCACCCTTTTCTGCCCGCGTTTTTCGAACGACTGGGGGTACTGACCGGCGAGCAGTTTTCCGGCGAAATCGCCCGCGAACTGGCCGTACACCTGCTCTACCACGCGGCCACGGGCCTGCAACACCCGGCGGAAGAAGAACTGCCCTTGCTGAAACTGCTCTGTGGCCTGGACATCGAAACCCCCATTGAACGCGAACTCGACTTGACCGAAACCGAACAAACCGAAACACTCCAACTGCTCCAGGCCGTGACTATCCAATGGGCCGCTATCGAAGGCTCTACCCCCGACGACCTGCGCGGCAGTTTTTTCGTCCGCGACGGCAAACTGCGTCGCGGCGACATGGGCTGGAACCTGACCGTAGAAACCAAAACCTGGGATATCCTGCTGACGAAATTGCCCTGGGGGCTGTCGCCGGTGATGCATACGTGGATGAAGGAGATGTTGTGGGTGGATTGGGCTTAAAAAAACGATGATGAAAGCGCCGAAACAACAAACCGTCGCCGGCAAAACCGACAAGCGGCAACCTTTTCTGCAGCGCAAACCGTCGAACACGGGCGCCGCGGACCGGCCTTTCGTTTCCCCCCAACACAGCCCCGTCGTCCAGCCTAAACTTACGGTAAATAAACCCGGCGACGCCTACGAACAGGAAGCCGACCGGATGGCCGAACAGGTCATGCGTATGCCCGTGGCAAATGCGGCCCCGCCGATGATCAGCCGGATGCATGCGGGGGCGCCGGTGCAACGCCAATGCGCGGCGTGTGCAGCGGAAGCGGAAACCGCTGAAAAAGAAACCGGGCCGAAGGCGTCGGAAACAATCGTGCAGCGCAAGTGTGAACCGGAGGTCCAGCGCAAGTGTGAACCGGAAGTGCAGCGCAAGTGTGAACCGGAAGTGCAGCGCAAGTGTGAACCGGAGGTCCAGCGTTTAGCAAGCACCACCGATCCCACCCACGCCCCTGATGCGGTCACCCAACGCCTGATCCAACGCAAAGGCCGGGGCAACCCGCTACCGCCGGCCCTGGGCGATCAAATGGGCCAGGCTTTTCATTCCGATTTCAGCGACGTGCGCCTGCACACCGACCCCGAGGCGGCGGCGATGAGCAGTGACCTGAATGCGCAGGCGTTTACGTATGGGCAGGATGTTTACTTCAATGCCGGGAAGTATCAGCCGGGGACGGCGGAAGGGAGAGGGTTGTTGGGGCATGAGCTGACGCATACGGTGCAGCAGGGGGGAGGGGCAATCAAACGCGCCGCAAAAACACAAAAAAAACCACACCTTGTGAAGGATAAAGGTAAACCAGGATTGGAAACAGCATTAAATGCCATAAACGCAACCAAGGAAGGAAAAAAATTGGCATCGGAACATGGTCTCATTCAAATTGGCCAAGGGGCAAAGGGGCAGAATCAAGTCGAAATGCGTTTAAGGAAATTAAAACCTAAAGAATATTTATGGAAGCATGAGTTTAACATAAAAAACCCTGTTGAAGCCCCAAAGCCCGGGCAAAGAAAAAAAGACAAGACAGCACAAGATCAAGTATGGAAGAAAGAAGTAAAAGAAACTGTCAGGCCATTGTTGGAAGCACTGATAAGAGTCAATTTTAAAGGATCGAAAATAGATGATAAAATATATTCTATTAAGATGCTTAAAGCCGACAGCAACTTTGCAATTTTTGTTGGGAGCTTTTCTGAAATTCTTGATAGAATTTTAGTTCCATTTTGGGATATAGATGGCCAAGCAAGGCTATATGATATTGAACACATGCTAGATTATCAATTGATTGGAAAGGACGAAGCTGATAAACCAAAAAACTTAATTTTGTTGGAACAAGGATACAATAGGTCATTGGGTGGCAAATTGACTGAATCTATTGTTGATAAAATAAACGAAATAAAAAGTTTTTATTCACTAAGATTTAATGGGTTAAGCGATAAACCCGATATTAATCGCAAAAATTTTGCAATATTTATTGAGTCAATTGAAAGTAAAGGCCATAAACCTGAAAACCTACCAGATTGGAGATGGTACTCTTTAGAAGATGTTAAAAATGAAAATCCGAAAGGATGCCCATATAAAAAACACCTTATTGATATCAAAATCGTCACCGATGCAAATATTGGAAAGGGGAAGTTTGTATTAATCACTTCAAAAGATAAAAAAGGAATCATTCTGCCAATCAAACTTGAACAGAAGGAAATTGGGGGTTTCAAGGTAACTACTAAAGTCATCAAGAACGCTATTGAATCAATCTCTTTTGAGCATAATGTAAAAGATAAAAAACCTAATCTCAAAAAGAAAAAGAATGAGAAAATAGAATCAAAATGTGAATTAGTTACCGACAACCCAATTATCCCAAATAAAACTTATAAATTATCTGATGCTGACATGAGCACAAAACTGGCTCAAAAGTTATCAGAACTAATCAGCGAGGTAAATGAGATGAGTCCTATTGATCTCAATGGTCAGCATGAACTTGATGACTTCAATTTCTCCACCTCTGGAAAAGTAATCCCCACCCTAAGCATTTTCAAAGACGCCGATATAAATTTTTTCTATGAAAATGGCAACTACAAAATTGAAGCGGGCGTTTCAACAGAACAAATTACTAAACACTTCCCCAAACCTTTCAAGATTCACACTTGTAATTTATCCATTTCAGCAGGTTCAGATGGGCCCTTGTCGGTTTCCGGAATGATTGGTTTCAACATTCCAAACTTTGGCGAAGGAGAAATAGAAGCCTCCGTTTCCGAAGATGGTGTAGAACTTGAAGGCGATTTTATTTTTGAAGGCAATTATTTTGACAAACCATGCATAACGTTCGGATACAAAAAAGGTGATTTCTATTTTGGAGGATGCCTTAAGATTGGTCCTGAAAAAATTCGAGGTTTAAAAGAAGCAACGCTTAATGTTTCTTATGAAAAAGAAGGCGAGACAGGAAAACTCTGTGTGGCAGGGTCTGCCAAACCGAATATTAAAGGTATTGAGGACATAGCCTTGTCTTTGCAGACGGATCAGGAAGGCTTTTTTATCGCTGCAAATGTTCTACTCGGCCCCTCCATTCACCCCAACCTCAAAGAAGGTTCACTTACCCTTTCCCTCCGCAAAGGACCCGACGGCTACGAAGTGCAAGGCGCCGGATACGCCGTTGCGGATATTCCGGGCGTTAAAAATGCGCGATTGGAGATCGAATACAACCGGGGCGCCATCCTGATAAAAGGGGAGGGCAATTTTAAAATAGGCAAAGCGGACGGGAAAATTAATTTCGGCATCACCAACCGGGTGATTAATAACAACCAACCCACCGACGAAATCGCGGAGGGCTGGACGGTATTCGGCGGCGGCGAAGTTTTCCTAAAATTAGGGAAGGATGATCATATTGCAGCCAAAATCAGGGCCGACCTGCAACCAGATGGGGACCTCATTGCTTCCGGAAATGTGGAGGTAGATCGATCAAAGGACATTGAGGCTCTGCCCGGCAAACGTTTTGAGAAAAACCGCAAACTTTTAAATGTAACCGTTCCAATTTTTAAATTACCAATCGGGGTAACTCTGGATCTGACAATTGAAGCCGGGGCAAGTATTTATGCTGCACTATACCCGCCGCGCGTAGAATCTATACTGCTTAAACTGGATAATTTTAATCTTAGCCACCCGGAATCCAACCCAGGATCAATTGGTTGTAGTATTGCAATTGGCGCCTCGGCACAAGCAGGTTTGGCCTTGTCTCTTACCCTGACAGCAGAATTATCCCTTGCAAAAGTTGCTAAAATAAAAGGAGTATTGGAAGGAAGTATAGGCTTAGACGCCGTCGCACAAGGCGTTGCCACTTTAGGTGGAAGTTGGTCGCAAGCCAATGGATTACAATTGGATAATGGCGCTATCAATCTCTGTGGTAGTGCGCGGTTTTTGGCCAAACTCACTGGCAGCGTCAGGGCTTATCTGGATCTATGGTTGACAACAATTACCCTTTATTCTTCAGGGAAAATTGATATTGCCTCCGTAGAATTTGGCGACGAAATTGGTATCGGAATGAATCTCCCGGTCAACTTTGAAGACGGTCAGTTGAAACTCGGAGAACCAAACGAAGAGGCGCTTCAGTACCCCGATGTGACAAGCGATGAAAATCGGAAAACGTGGGTGAAAGGAGCGGTTCAGTCAGATGAAAAATTTCAACCCCCGCCCCCACCTTCCAAAGAAAATGCTATTATAGCGGTTAAAAAATTACCAGCAGGGCCGATAGATCACGCAACCGCCAACAAACGTGAGCCAACAGTATTGTTTTTGGATTTAGAATCCACCATCGATTTTGGATTTATATCCCGAGATACCTACTTATTTTGGTTAAGGACAAAATACCCCGGCTTTGATTGGACCGAGGTAGTCGAAGCAAGAAACCAAATGGACCGGCAGGATTTTGAAGCGCTAAGCAATTTAATCAAAAACTCCGACCCCCGGGACATGTGGAGTAAGGCAATTGCCTTAAACAGTATTGACGAATTCCGGAAAGACCATTTCAATTTTAGTGGTAAACACTCGCCGGAAATTAATGCCCTTAAGGCCGAATTATTATCAAAAAATACGAGATCAACGCCAGAACAAACAGCCAAGCCCGTATCGCGTAAGCCGCTGAACGCAGACGACCCACCCACAATCAGCCGGATGTACGACGGTACACCCGCACAGCGCCCCCACAGCGACCAGCAGGCCGGGCCGGAAAAAGAAGCGGCCCTCCAGCGGCAGACTGCCAAGGAGGAGCCTGTCCAGGCCTCGGCTGCGCTCGAGGAACGGCTCCAACAGCAAAGCGGCCAGGGCGATCCCTTGCCCCCGGAAACGCGGGAACAAATGGAACAGCGCTTTGGCGCCGACCTGAGCGACGTGCGCCTGCACACCGACCCCGAAGCCGCCGCCATGAGCAGCGACCTGAATGCGCAGGCGTTTACCTACGGAAATGATATTTACTTCAATGCCGGCAAATACCAGCCAAAATCGAAGGAAGGGCAGCGCTTGCTGGCACATGAGCTGACGCATACCGTGCAACAGAAGGGGCAAAACCGGGCGATCCAACGCAAAGGAGCATCGAATTCGACAACGCCGGAGCAGGCGCCCAGGGCTGAAGCGCTGATTGCCGCCCGATTCCCATTTTTGGCTAGTGTCCTGGATGCCGGCCAAATAAAAACCGTGCAGAATTATTTGGATTACCGGACAAAAAAGAAACGTGCAGAGGAAAATTTAAAAACGTTCGAGCTGCAGAATAGCGGTAATAAAGTCCACATATCACATGGCCAGATCATGTATTTTGAAGGCTACGATAAAAAACACGCCGCGCTTTCCGCTCGTATCCCGAAAAAACCAAATGAAACCGGCATTCAGGTCGACACCACCAAACTCCTGGATCGCGCCATTCTCGACGTACCGACCTGGAATGCCGCCGCCGAAAGGGAGTTCCGGGAACGTTGGGTACTGAAGCTCGTTTCAATACCCGTGACCTTTAATTTTGAGGACTGGCTTCCCATCGAACTATGCTTCGACGGTCCGTTTTGGGGTGAAGAAAAGGACCCCCTGCCGAATGAGGGAGGACGGATTACGTTCGACAATCTTTTGTCCATCAGAGATGCAGCGTATGATTATTACCACGAAGTGCGGAATAGCCCGTTGATTCAGGCGACCCGTTCAATGTATGATGAAACCTCGTTCCTGTTCAATAATACCAAGAGCGAATATGACCTTGAGGTCGAACGCCGGGCAGATCACCCTTATGTGCGCCGCTTTGCCGAATATTTCGGCGGCGTTTCCTTTCCGGCTAACCCGGAGGCCGCAACAGCGTATCTGGCAGCTCATCCAAATTTCGATAGAAACGATCCGAAACAACAGGCTGAGTTCTTAAAGGCCTTCATGAGCAAAGTGGCATTGCCGTCAAAAGCAACTTGGGGCAAAATAGAACAGCGCTACAATTCGGTAGTGGAAGCTTATAAAGAAGGTCGGTACGAAGCCGTCGTTATGGTATTGCCCACGCTGGCCGAAGAAATTGCCGATATTTTGCTAAAAACGTCCATTTATCGCGGCCGCGTCTTGTCCGGAGCGGGAAGGATTGTACAAGCGTTGGAGGTGGTCAAGGCAGGTTCCAAAATAGCGTTAACCATTGGGGGAGGGGTAGCGGGTAAAAGTCTGGGCCTGCTGGGGGTGAGCCTGGGCTCCGGAGCCGGCGCAGGTCTCAGCACCTTGACCCAAGAGCTAGCGGTCGGCAATACCGACGTAGGCTCCATCATCGGGAAGACGGCCAAAGATGCTATGCTCACCTCCATCAGTACACTTATTGGCGGGGCCTTGGCCGGCAAGTTTCAGGCCTTGTTCAATGTTCGAGCGGCGACGCAAATTCCAAATTTGGGGTTGCGTACGTTCCTCGCTAATCGTGTCGCAGATGTTGCCTCCGGACCGCTGACAACATCCATCGAGATAACGATCAATGGAATGCTCGACGGTAAATGGCCGAAGAATATGGATGAGTTTCTTGATCGGGTTGCTGAGAACACCGTCCAACAGGTGATCATTGGAGGCGGGCTGGATTTGGCCGATGGCGGTTTTTGGCGTCTCAATGCGCCGGAGCCTGTAACCAGCGCACAGGGAGGTGCTGCAGGCCAAACTAACGCACCGGAACCTGTAACCAACAGTGCACCTGTGAGCCAAACTAGCGCACCGGAGCCTGTAGCCAGCGTACCTGTGAGCCAAACTGGCGCGCCGGAGCCTGTAACCAGCGTACCTGTGCGGCAAACTGGCGTAGATGTGCCGGTGAGCCATAAACCCTTGAATTCCAGCATAGAACAGGGTACTCCCACCTTTGGCAACATACCAGGAGACACCCCAATGCCAACTGGATATCGCAGGGTTAAACTAATTCAAAAAGGCGATGTCTGGCATGAATTTGCGCCTGGCCGGAATCCAGAATTAAGAACAGCCAAAGGGCATTACGATTTTGTAGTCATAGATGGGGGTATATGGGCAGTACGAGCTAACAGCCGTTTTGGACATACGGAAGCCGCCTCTGGAGGGCGTGTTAGCTGGGCAGGGCAAATAAGGTTTCAAGGAAAAGGGACACTCAGAGAATGGAGCGATGCGTCCGGCCATTACCTTCCATCACAGAGTTTTGCTAAGAACGCCGGCCTGCCTTTGGCCAACTTTGTCCCCTATTCAGGCCCCCGTCCAACTACAGGCCCGCGACTACAATTACCCGTTTTTCAGCCCCAACCGGGCGGGGCGCCCCCAGTGCGTATTGTGGCAGAAGAGGCGAACATCATGTCCATTGATCGCACCATACCTCTTTCTGCATCAGGTTTTCCCGGGTCAACGGCAGCACACCATCGATATGGTGCTTTTGATGCGCGTATACGCACCGTTGATGGCTTGGAAGTAGACGCAGTTGTCAAGATTCTGCCCAAAGGCGAACGCTTTGGTGAGGTTTTTCTTCGAGAGGTTGAAGGAGCCAAGGCGGCCGCTTTGACAGGAATAGGGCCAAAATTCTATGGTGTTATTCCAATAGACGACGGTTTTGCATTTGCAATGGGCAAGGTTCGGGGCTCGTTCACGGAAAATTTTGCTACGCCAGGTTCGCCCGAATACCTCCATGCTGAAGTGGAGACACAAAATGCCATTGCTGCTCTTACTCCAGAAGCGCCTCGGGATGTTCGTAGGTTTGGGGATGCGCTGCTCAAATCAGGCTATAGCACTGGAGGTGATCTGCAGGGGTTAATCGGTCCAGATGGCCATTGGCGCCCTATTGACTTCTCTACCATCCAACCGCTTCCGACCGACCCCGTCGAACGATTAATCGCACTTCGGGACCATCATAGCACCGTTGAGGCCGAAGCAAATTTGTATGAACGAATTCTGGCCGAAAAGCAATCCGCGGCTGGAATAACACCCACGATACCCGATCCCAATACTCCTTCCGCGCCATGAAATCGCCTATCCGTCGCCCGGCCCGCAACCAGTCTTCCCGACGCTCCCCCTTCCTTCAACGGAAGCCCTCCACCGCCGCGTCCCGCCCTTTCATTTCCAATCCTGCCCTCCAACGCAGCCCACAGCCCGCCGCCACAACACCCACGCCCACCCAAACAGCCGCCGTGCCCGCGCCGTCAACACCATCTCCCCACCCCTCCGCCTGGCCCCACCTGAAAACCACCGCCCAAACCCTATTCGCCAAAAACAAGCTCCCCGCCGCCACAGAAGCCTACCAAAAAGCCATCCACTTTGCCATCATCAACATGCCCCCGCCACCGGGTATTACCTGGCGGCCACCGGCCACCACCGATATTCAAATCGATTTCAACCTCAGCTCGGCCGATGCGCAGACCCGTCAAACCGAGGTGGAGAAACACCCCGGCGATTATTGGAAGTGGATTTTTTTTGGCGCCGGCGCTTTGGCGGACACCCCGTTATATACCGAGGCGATTACGTACCACGAGTTGGTGCACGTCGTGCAGTACATCGCCTATTGGCGCCAGTACCAAAGTGCCGGAAAAACCGGTCAAAGCTGGGTGGATTTTATGCGGCCCTACAACGAAACGTTGTACGCCAAAGGACCGGAGGAGATGGAGGCGCATAGCACGTCGTTGCCGTTTTTGGAGCGGGGCGGACTTTCACAAAAAGAAACCACTGCCCTGTACCGGGGTATGCTGGTATCGCTGGTCAATACATACGCCTATACCGGTAAAAGCCGGCCCGCATACCGGAAAACCCTGAAAGGCTATACCGCCCAAGTGTTGGCCTATTTTGATAAAACCGGTCAAAAGGAAGCCTTCAGCAAGGCTTTGTGGTGGGCGCTGATCGATTCGTCGTCCGACCCCGCGGTCACCAAAAAGGTAGTGACCGAACTTAAACGTATCGCAGCAGTAGCGTATAACCTCCCGGAGTTTAAACCATTTTGCCAATCCTTTTTGCGTGAGCAGGGGTTGATGAAATAATTTTAAAAACGGAATCGAACGAACAATTTTCCGTGTATATCCATCAAATTACCCATATCTTCCAGCCTCCAATACCATAACAGTAGGGTACAAATCACCAATCCAATCTACGACGACGTCGTTAAAGTATCTGATGAACGATAACACCCATGCAACAAAACATCAACCATATCAAACAACTCATCGCCGACGGCGCCTGCGACGAAGCCATCGACCGGCTCTCCGCCCTGCCGGCGGCGACCGGCGGTGGCATGGAGGATGAGTTGGTATTGCTGCAAAACCGCCTGAAGCACCTCAACCGCGCCGTCGCGAGCGGCGCCATCGCCCGCGACGATGAAAACACTGACTATGCCTCTATCCGAATATTTTGAACTGTCGTTCCGACGCCGGTTTCAGCAATCCGACACCGCCGTTCACCCCGATGAATCCGATAATAACGCGCTCACTTTTTTTTCGGGAAAACTCCCGGGGCATAACTTGGAACCCGACGACGTTTTTCTGCTTACGCTGGCGCTGCTGCCACACCAAAATCCCGCCCTCCTCGACCGCCTCTTCGCCGACACCTTTGGCGAAGGCGAATTCCCGCAACTCGGCGGCGTACGGGGCAAGCAGCACCGGGGAATCCTGCCCACCGGCGAAACCGCATTGTATCTGCTGGCCAAAGATGACCAGGCGGAGCGCCGGCGCGTGCTACAGCAATACCTGTCGCCCGGCTACTGGCTGTTTCAGGAGCAGGTGTTGCAACTGGAGCCGCCATTGCCCGGCGAACCCCGCCTGAGCGGCAAACTGCTCATGCACCCGGAATACGTGGAGCTATTCACCACCGGCCAGATCAGTCCGCCGCCGTTCAGTACCGATTTTCCGGCGCAGCGCATCAGCACCCGGCAGGAGTGGGACGACCTGGTGCTGCACCCCCATACCCGGCAGCAGGTGGAAAGCCTGCAACACTGGCTCGAACACGGCAACCGCCTCCTGCGCGACTGGGGTATGGAGCGCAAGTTCAAACCCGGTTACCGGGTGCTGTTCTACGGCCCGCCGGGCACGGGCAAAACGCTGACGGCCACGCTTTTGGGCAAACACGCCGAACGCGACGTGTACCGGGTCGACCTGTCCATGGTGGTCTCCAAGTACATCGGCGAAACGGAAAAAAACCTCTCCAAGCTATTTGATAAAGCCGAGCACAAAGATTGGATCCTGTTCTTCGACGAGGCCGACGCCCTCTTCGGCAAACGCACCGGTGTGCGGGATGCGCACGACCGCTACGCCAACCAGGAAATTTCCTACCTGCTCCAGCGGGTGGAGGGCTACAACGGGCTCGTCATCCTCGCTTCCAACCTCCGGGAAAACATCGACGACGCTTTTCTGCGGCGTTTTCAGTCGCTCGTGCATTTTCCCATGCCGCGTCCGGGCGAGCGGCTCCGGCTTTGGCAAAATGCCATTCCCACAGCGGTGACCCTGGATCAGGGAGTGGACCTGAAACTGATCGCCGACCGGTATGAAGTGTCTGGGGCGGATATTATGAACATCGTCCATTATTGCTGCCTCGAAACCATGGCCCGGCAGCGTCAAGCCCTTTCATTAAATTTGCTGACGGAGGGTGTGCAGCGGGAGTTGCAAAAATTGGGAAAGAGCGGGTAAGTCTCAAGTTGTAGCATACATTTTCCGTTAAATAGTAGCTGGCAAACAAACATCTCAGTCAGACCAAAGACAACACAATAACGCCCCCCATCAGCGCCTCCGGGTAGTCCAGGCCGGTAACAAGTCTGAAAATGCGCAATACGGTTGCCTTTTCTTCCGGAAACGTCTGTAAATACCCGTTTAAAAAGGCTGCAAATTGGGCGTCAGGGGACTTCTCCCGGGCAACGAACCTATGAAGGACATAAAAATATTTGAGCAGTTGATTTTTCCAGGGAGGAAACAAATTTGGAATGAAAGCCGGTTGGGATAATATAGTGTCCGGTAAAAAGGCCCGATAAAACGAATCCGGCAGATAACGTTCTCCCAATTCGCTGCGGGTCAGGTGCGTAAAAAAAGAATTCACCACACCTTCACAGGCAAACTGCTGTACGGCATTGCGCACGGCCGGGCTATTCGATTTCAGCCCTCTTTCCGGCATTAAACAGGAAATGTTGTGCGGAAAAATACAAGTTCAAATAGTCGCGGATGAATGTGGTTTGCGCCAGTTGAACGAGTGCACGGTAACGTGTCGACGTATCGGGCAGAGCGGTCATTTCAGGCAACCCGCGTACCGTACGGCCTGTGGGAGTCAACACGACTAACGCACCTGACAGGTCATTCTGGGCACGCAATAAATCCGCACTAACCAGCAAAACAGCAGCAAGCAGAAAACATCGCAGGGTGTACATATCGAAAACGTTTTTTATGGAAATCTAAAGCGTTTTTCAGACACGGCGACCTGCATTGAGGTTACTTCCATCAGGCAATGACGCGTAAAAACTTTTTGTTTGATTAATTTTTACTTTATCGAACAAAAAATATATCTTTATGGGTTCAAAACCTACTGTTATGGTACAAATCGCCAACCCAATCTACGATGTCGTTTTCAAATACCTGATGAACGACGAAAAAGTGGCAAAACTGCTACTCTCCGCCATCATCGGCAAAGAGGTTGTTTCCCTTGAATTCAGGCCCACCGAACACCATTTTCCGGTCGGGGAGATGTTGATGGTGCTACGCATGGACTTTAGCGCCCGTATTCTGGATGAAAACGGCAACCAGGAACTTATTATCATGGAATTGCAAAAAGCCAAACTCGCCACCGATATCATGCGCTTTCGCAGGTATCTGGGCGAACAATATGGCAGCAAGGAAAACGTGGTCAGAGAATCGGGCCCTGAATATACGTACCGGAAAGCCTTGCCTATTCTCAGCATTTATTTTCTGGGGCATACCCTCGATCACGTTAAAGCACCCGTGGTGCGCGTGAACCGCATTTACTCGGATGCCGCTACCGGCGAGCAAATCCACGTAAAGGAAGAATTTATCGAAAGCCTTACCCACGACAGCATTATCATACAAATACCCTACCTCAAAAACCGTCGGCGTACAGAACTGGAGCGACTGCTTGCGCTTTTCGATCAATCCGGCGCAACAGACGACCCTCACTTCCTCAACATAAACGAAAACGATTTGCCGGAACAATACCGCCCGTTGTTGCGCCGCTTGCAAAAGGCCGTGGCTGATCCCATTGTTCGGCAAACCATGGAAGCGGAAGACGACCTAATGGAAGAATTTAAAGATTATCAGCGGCTTATTACTGCCAAAGAAGGTATAATCGCGGAAAAAGAAAAAGTTATTTTTGAGAAGGAGCAAACAATCTCCGAGAAGGAGCAAACAATCTCCAAAAACAAACAAACAATGCAGAAAAAACAGCAACAACTGGAAAACGCCATTCGTGAATTACACGCAGCCGGCACGGATGTTCAGAGACTATCTAATATTTTTCAAATGAGTGTTGCCGAAATAAAGGAATTTCTGGAAAAAGGAAATTGAAAATATTTTAGCAGGCAGCAATTTGATATATTAGCGCATCCTAAAATGTGTTCAGCGGTTTTTGGACTTAGCTGTAACCAAAAACCTTCCAACCAGTAACCTGCTAACCTGATCAAATATGCTTCCTTCCCGCCTGCTCCCAGCCCTTGCCCTTGTTTTGCTCTTTAACTTCACCCTTCAAGCCCAATCTTTCCGAATATCATCCGGCGCGCTCCGCCAGCCCATAAGCCTTTCGGCCGGCGCTGCACACTTCAGCATCTGCGACCTTGTTCCGGGGCAGACGTACACCGCCGTACTGACTGGCCTTCCCGGGGGCGTCGTACCGGAATGGCATTCCACCGGTGCGGGCCGGAACCGGGATGCCGGCGGCGCCCTGCGCTTCCGCGCAGTGTCGGCTTGCCAGACCATTTCCTGCAACCTTGTTGGCACATTCGCCCCAACACAAGGGCATTTATCTGTATGGGCGGACCGCCCTACCCTACCCCAGTCGCGTAATAACGCTGTCGGGCTGGAGGTGTCTTATGCTTCCAGCCCGGGCAATTTGATAGCCGATGCTTTGTTTGGAAATTCCTGTAACGAAGTCAGCAATGTGACTTTCAACGGACAAATATCCGCCATCGGCACATTCACGAATGGCCAAACCAACGTCGGTATATCGGAAGGTATCGTTTTGGCTACCGGCGATGTTTCGATATTGGAAGGCCCTAATACCCAATCGAACGCCACCGGAGGTTACGGGATATTTTCCGGTCAGGACCCCCACCTGGCGGCTATAGCAGCAGGCACACAATTCGATCTGAATGTTATTGAATTCGACGTGACCCCTTCCGCCTCCAATTTATCATTCCAGTTTGTGTTCGGCTCAGAGGAATATTGCGAATACGTGGGCTCGAGTTACAACGATGTCTTCGGGATGTTTATCACCGGACCGGGTATCAATGGCACGCAAAATCTGGCGCGCCTACCCGCTACAAATATTCCCGTTTCCACGAACACCGTGAATCATATCTCCAACATCGCCTACTATGTTAACAATAACAATTTTGAATTCGCCTGCGAAAACCTGCCGCCTGTTGCGCCCAATGAATGCCAGTTGGACGGCTGGACAAAAGTGCTGGCAGCCAATGTTACGGTAATCCCCTGCTCCACTTATCATGTAAAAATCGCCATCGCCGATATCGGCGACGGCGTCTGGGATTCGGCCGTGTTCCTGCGCGCGTTCTCTTCGATCAGCTCCAATATGGTAAAAGCATCTGTCGTGTATCCCAACAATCAAAACACGGCGTATGAAGACTGCCAGACCGGGCAAATCCGCATCCGACGCACGGGCAATAACACCGCCCTGCCTATACCGGTGAGCTTTACCGTTTCCGGAACCGCCACCCCCGGCATCGATTACGCACCGCTGATCAGCCCGGTCGTGATTCCTGCCGGACAAACGGAAATATTGCTGCCGGTTTTACCGGTTGCCGATGGATTAGCCGAAGGCAACGAAACGATCCTGCTCGATGTGTTCAACGCCTGCGATTGCGGCCAGGGACAGGGATTGACCTTCACCATTGGCGAACTACTCCCGCTTACGCTTGATAACCCGGATATCAATGATTGTAGTTCTACCACGCTGCTGCCACAGGTTAATGGCGGATTGTCGCCCTATACCTATCAATGGAGCGATGGCTCCACACAGCCCGAACTCCTCGCCTTTCACCCGGCCGGGGTAAAAGTGTACACCGTAACCGTAACCGATCAGTGCGGACACCTGCAAACCGACGCGGCCACTGTGACGTTGTACACACCGCCGCCCGCAAACCTGTTGCTTCCATTTTGCGACGGCGACTCTGTGGAGATATTCGGGCAGGTATTTAACGACTCTGCTTCCCTGCTGTACGAAGCCCCCGGTGTGAACGGGCAATGCGATACCTCCATCAATATCCAGGTATTTAAGGTAACCGTGTATCCCCGGCAACAAAACATCACTTTATGCCCGGGCCAGACGGTTACACTCGACGGCAATACCTACACTGCCCCGGCTACGGTTAATTTAACACAACCCGGCGCTAATGGCGCCTGCGACACGGTAACAACATACGTGCTGCAGTCGGCCAATGCAGTTACCCGGAACGAGATGCGGAGCTTTTGCCAGGGCACATCCGTTACCATCAACGGCGTGGTGTACACTGATAGCGGTACGGTGTTGGATACTTTCCCGGGCGCCGGTCCTGACTGCGATACGCTGGTAACCTATACACTCCTCGCAATTCCACCCACCACATTTTCCGATACACTTACGCTTTGCCCGGGCGACGTATTCTCTTTGGGCGGCCAGGATTACACGGCCCCAGCCACGGTCACAGAAACACGTTCCGGTCTGAACGGCCAGTGCGACTCGGTGTTTACACATATTTTGTTGTTAAAAACGCCGGCGCCCTCCAACGTTTCTTTCTTATGTCCGTCGCAGATCACCAATAATATTGATGCCGGCGCCGCGCTACCGGTAATTATATTCAATACACCCGCCGCATCCAGCGATTGCCCTTGTCCGGGCATGACGATAGAACAAACCGGTGGCCTGCCCTCCGGCACTACGTTCCCTATGGGTATCACGACGAACTGTTTTATTGCCAAAGACGCCTGCGGCAATACTGCCAGCTGTTGTTTTCAGGTGACGGTACAAGAAAAACCGCCCTGTGATGTTAAAACAAGTGGTTGTATCAAATGGGAAACCATCTCGGTAAAAGAAGATGCGGAAGGAAGAACCACCTTCAGGGTTCGGGTGACCAATAACTGCGCGAATCAACTGGTTTCGGCAGATTTTCAATTACCCAAAGGTTTAGTCGCTGAAATGCCACTCCACAACACCGTGTATACCGCGCCCAGCGGCCGCGATTACCTGGTCACCAACCCCAATTTTTCACCCTTCTATTCTATCCGCTTCGCATCAATGCAAACCGGGATTTCCGGCGGCGGCTCCGATATTTTTGAATACACCCTTCAACCACAGGCCGAGGTGACCTATATTCTGGCCCTGGTACGTTTGTCGCCGGCGGTATACTATGCCGCACATATCAACACGTTCAAATGTTTTACCAGTCAGCAAAGCGTAGATAGAAGCACGCCAGAATACGAAGTGCAACTATTTCCCAACCCAACCGACGGACTGATTTTTGTGGAAACTTCAGGTAGTGAAAGCGGGACACTGCCGGCCCGTGTTTTGGATAGTAAAGGCGCTCTGGTGTTGAATACCACCCTGGCGGCCGGTGCAGGCCCGCAACCCGTCCAATTGCCGGAAAGCGTAGCGGATGGCGTTTATTTGTTGGAGGTGATGTTGCCGGACGGGAAGGTAGAAGTGTTGCGGTTTATGTTGTTGCGGAAGTAACTATGGTTTATCATCCGGACTTTTTACTTGTTTTGGAGCATTCTGCTTCTTGGCATCGGCAATTTGCTTCTTGAAATTTCCGCTCGTTACAACCTTTTTACCCGTTTCTCCCTCAAATGCGTTCAAAGCTTTTCCGGCCGCGCGCCCTCCTTTGACGGCGGCATCTTTGTTTTCAGAAAACCCCTGTGCATCGCTGCCAATGGCTTCCTGCTTGGTTTGTTCTTCGCCAAGCATGGTGAAGATCAGTTCCAGGTTTGTCATGTGGTCGCGCAGGTTTTCCCGTTGCAGCCCTTTATGTTGCATGTATTCAGTCGGTGTTAATCCGAAGGTCGCTCGCGAAATTTCTGCTGTAAGAATGGCGTATTCTTTTCCTTCCTGCACGCCTCTGGTTTTCCATTCGTCCGTGAGTTGTCCGCGAACGGCAATGGCCTGCAGTCGGGTTTCAATCCAGTTTTCATCGTAACCCAGATCGCGGTAATATTGTCGCGCCCGCTCGGCGGCCAGTTCCGGGTTTTCAATTTCCTGGATACGTTCGTAGCCGACTTGGGCCAGCCAAAGTTTAAACGGCTCTGCTTTAGGAGAGGGAATGGACTGAATTATACGAAACATTGATTCGGTATTTGCACAGTCGGTATTGTAGTATTTCCCGTCCTGCGCCTCCAACTTCAGTTGTCCGATTTTTTCGGACAACTGAATATAGCCTTCCTCTAACAGTTTCTTTTTCAAGTCGTTCCAATATTTCCGAGAGCGCTCACTGCCTGTTAATACTTCGACCACATCAATCACCGAGAACCACCATTCTTCTTTGTGCCAGACGCGGCGAATCTGTTTTTCCTGAAAAACAACAATTTTGTTTGGTCCCTCATTCATGATTTTGTTTGTTTTAAACGTTTGAAGGGACAAAATAAAACAATTTGATTCAAAAATGGAATTTTTTCTTAAACAATTTTTTAATCGCAAGAGGGGTAATGACAATTTAGATATCTGTCAAACCATCGGTTCCAATACCGGCTCCTCAATTACTGGCTGCGGTTTCTTATTCACCATCCGGTTGATGTAATACATCATCACAATCGTCACGATCATGGATGCTACCACCACGTACCCCAACGTCGGGTAATGCTGCAACATCCCACTCGGCGTTTGTACGACAATAATTCCGGCCAATGCCGAGGCAAAGCCGCCCGATATCTGCGCCACCGAAGAGTTAACCCCCATAAAAGCACCCCGGTCAGCGGGTTCGGGCACGGCGGTCATCAGGGCGGAAGAGGAAATCATGCGGGAGGTGATGCCCACAAACAGGACGGTGTTCAGGAGTATGACTACCCACAGCGGGGTAATACCGAGGTTGGTATACACCACTACTAAAATCATGGTCAGAACGGTACCTGCAACAAACAGGTTGTACTTGCCTATCCGGTCGCTGTAGCGCCCGATCAGTGGTCCGGCAATCATAGCGCAAACCCCGGTCACCATATACACCAGGGGCAGTTGGTCCATCGTAAGCCCGAGATTATGCACGGCAAAGGCGCTGCCGAACGGCATGAGCATGAAGCCGCCCGTGGCCAACAGGGTGGTGGCCATGAAACCCGTCAGGTACCTTTTTTGGGAAACCGTTTTGCGCAAATGGGTCATCGCGGAATGTCCGGATTGGAGCGCCAAATGCGCGCTCACCGGTTTCATTTTCCAGGCAATGGCTATAAAAGCCAACACACTAATGCCGGCAATCAGCAAAAACGGCGCATGCCAGCCCCAGATATTGGCCAGGTACAGACCCACCGGAATACCCAGCACCTGACTCACCGCAAAAGCCATTTGTACGAAACCCATCACCCGGCCCCGCACCTGCATATCAAACAGGTCGGTAATAATGGCAAACAAGATAGAGCCGATCACCCCGCCAAAAATCCCGGTGACGATGCGCGCTAATAACAAGAGGATAAAATTGGGCGCAATACCGCACAGGAAAGTCCCGACAATAAAACCCACATAAAAAAACAACAGCAGCCGTTTGCGATCGTACCGGTCGGCAAAACCGGCGGCCAGCAGCCCGGCGATACCGGCACTAAACGCATACGCCGACACCACCATACCGAACTGTTTCGTATTAATGTTCAATTCCTGCAACAATTGAGCGCCCAGCGGCGACAACACCATAAAATCGAGGATAATGGTGAACTGCAAAAAAGCCAGAATAGCGATGATAAATAACTGGTAACCGGTAAAAACCTTTTCTTTAGACATGTTTTTGATGCATTATTCGGAAAATCCTGACGCAGCCTGAAACGGGGTGCGAATATCTGTTTTGAAAATGAGAATGTGACTATTCCGGCATCTCCGTGTTGTAGTATTCTTGCACTGAAATTACCTGCACTACGCTTATATTGAGCCGTTTTTTTAATAACCGGCTACGAACCGGCGCACCTGACTGATTATGTTACATTTCGACGGAAAACTGATCCGCCAAACCGGTGCGGAACATAAAACCCTGAGCATCCCGGAATTGTTCGAAACATACAACGCTTTGGGTGAGGAGCCCCTGGCCGCACAAAACGAGTTGTTTCGGGCGGTTGTTTCCGCTGCGGAAGGACAATATGATGATCTGAGCGAGGCTGCCCGCCTGCATGTTGATTTTTGGAAAAACTTTCTGCCCCGGCATATCGAATCCAATATTTTCCTCTACACGGCAAAAATTACCAACACCTATCAATGGGCCCTGGAAATCAATCGGGAAGGGCTGTTTTACAAGGATATTTCCGGGATGTTCAGCCCGACGCCCGACCGCGTGACCGCACAAGGCTTCAGCGATTTCTGGTTCTACGGCCCGCTGTTGCCTATACCTGACCCGGATATCCGGAAAAGAATAATCGTCATTATCCGCAATGCTTTTGAACAAGCGGGCGGAGCGGCGTATCATGCGCATTTTCCTTTGCTGGAATATCCGGCATTTGCCAATATGCCGCACTGGAATTTCGGCGATCACGTGGCCAGCGATTTTGTCAATATGCGCGATTTCGGGGTGGACTTCGGTAGCCAAAACTTCCACGACGGTCCGGTGTATACGGGTTTTATTTCTTTCGAACACTGCCTGACCCGCCCTGAATTTGCCCGGAGAATCCTGAATAACGAAGTATGGGAAGACATCGTCAGCCGGATGCCCGATCGGGGAAACATCCCGTTGGCCGATAATCTGTCTATTCCGCCCCATCCGTCAATAGAAAAAGAAGTGCTAAAAAACATGGTGGCATCGCTGGACGATCCAGCCAAGCCCGATGCCGAACACGACCTCGAAACATGGGCAGCCGGCGCAACCGCACTCAACCGCATGGATGCTGCACAGGCCCTCTGGGAAAAGCGCCAAAGCGAAGAAAGCGTCACCTTGTTGCTGAGTCTGTTTAAAGAAGACGACCCCGAGCATTACTGGCGCAACGTCGTGTTCAATATCCTGTATAAACGATACAGCAGCCACACGGCCCGCCAATGGATGATTCAATGCCTGCTCGGTGACCGGGAGGATTATTTCCAAAAATCCCTGGATGGGCTGCGCTTCTGGGGTTTGTTTGAAAATACAAAACTGGCCGACCCCGCCCTGTTCGCTTCGCTGACCTGGAGCGACAAACAACAGGGAACCGAGGAGTTCCGGGAAGTGGTCGAAAAGATGGAGAAACTTCTGGATTAGAGGTTATGATGCAGCCGCTACCACATAATAACGCGCTCCCAGCGTCACCCATTTTACATTTCTAAAACACCATTGTCGCAATCGAGTGTGGCAAACTCGTGGTTTCCACGGCCTGTCCGCCCACGCACATCCGGTATTGAATTTTCTCCTCCGTTTCATTCATCACGACCACGACTATTTTACCGTCGGGGTTGACGAAAGCGGTGGTGAGCAGTTGCGCGCGACTGGACGAACAGCTGATCCTTTTGGCGCCGGGGCGGATGAATTTTGAAAAATGCCCGATGTAATAGTAAGAGTTCATATAGTGCAGCGTACCGGCGGCGGTTTTGGCATGTACGGGAGCGAAGCAGAAATTTTTGACATGGTTGGGGCCGCCGGTTTCGTCGAGCAGGATGTTCCAGTCGGTCCAGGCCACAGCGCCGTTGTTGAAGTCGTGAATCATGTTTTCGCCGTATTGTTCGCCCCAGGTCCATTGGTCAAAGGTTTCCCAGCTGAACGGGTAGTTGCAGGCTTCGGTGAGGAGCAGGTTTTTGCCCGGGAAGGATTCGGCCACCCGTTTCACGTTGTCATATTGCCGGCCACCGTTCCAGATTTCATACCAGTGAAATCCGATGCCCCAGATATAAGCGGCGGCTTTTTTATCGCTCAGCAGGGTGTTGGCGCGCTGATAGAGCAGGTCGCGGTTGTGGTCCCAGGCGATGAGTTTTTTGTGGCCGAGTTTGTTTCGTTTGAGGGTGGGACCGAGGTGGTTTTTGATGAAATCGGTTTCTTCCTGTGCCGTATAGAGGCAGGATTCCCAGGTTTGTTTGGCCATCGGTTCGTTTTGGACCGAGAGCCCCCAGACCGGGATGCCCAGTTTTTCATAAGCCTGGATGAACTTGACATAGTAGTTTGCCCAGGAAGCGTAATACTCCGGTTTCAGTTTGCCGCCCTGGAGCATGTTGTTGTTGTCTTTCATCCAGGCCGGCGGGCTCCAGGGACTGACGAACATATCCAACCGCCCACCCGCTGCGGCGATTGCTTTTTTGATAAACGGGATTTTGAATTTTTCGTCGTGCGCCACGTTGAA
>CAUJEY010000245.1 GCA_963169325.1 Bacteroidota bacterium | reverse complement strand
TAAAAACCTTTTTCGGAAGCCGGAACATAATCGCGTTTGAAGCCGGCGTTCAGGGTACGAATCACCCCGTAATCCACACCGGTGGCGTCGGCGATATCGCGGAACGAAATATTTTCATGTACCCGGATGTAACTCGTGAGTTGTTCGTCGTAATCCGGTTCAATGACCTCTACATTATGCAACTGATAATAATTGCAGATATAAGTAGCGGCGATGAAGGCGGGCACGTAGTTGCGGGTTTCTGTCGGCAGGAAACGTTGGATGGTCCAGAAATCGCGGCTGTGTGCGCGTTTAATGGCGGAATTTACCCGGCCGGGGCCGCTGTTGTAGGCGGCTAAAGCCAGCGCCCAATCGTTGTATTGCGCATGCAGATGTTTCAAATAACGTACCGCGGCCTCGGTGCTTTTGACGGCATCGCTGCGTTCATCCACGGTACCGGTTTGTTGCAAATCGTAGTCTTTGCCGGTGTAGGGCATAAACTGCCATAAACCCGTGGCGCCCACCCGGGAAACAGCGCGGGCATTGAGCGCCGATTCAACTACGGAAAGGTATTTCAGATCGAGCGGCAGGCCCGCTTCTTTCAGTTTTTGTTCAAAGAGGGGGAAGTACGTCAGCCGGCGCCCCAGCATGGTTCGCGTCTTTTCGGCTTTTACTTGTACATACGTTTTGATGTAGCCTTTGACTACACCATTTGCTTTCAGGGGCAAACAACCTTTCAGATTACCAAGGCGTTCGCGCAATTCAGCGTCCGTAATGGGGGGGGCGTAGCCGATTCCTTTGGCAACCAAGAGGTCGAGGGAGTCGGCGGGTTCAGGTAGATCAGCCTCGTCTTGGGCGGTTACCGTTCCGAACGACACAAAAAACAATGCAACGGCAAGCCAGAGGGCTCCAGTGTGTTTTAGCAGCATGAGACTTAGGACTCAATTTTTAGTTTGGAAGGCAAAAAAGTTACGGATTAAAGTAATGGGCCTAAAAACGTGGAGGGACAAATTTTATTTCACCGTCAGGGAAAAGCCACCATTTATCACGCCTCATTGGGGAGAAAACCAGATTGGAATGTCACAAAAGTCTGTTTTTTACCCGAAAGCATGTTAGCATTCCTGGAACATTAACATATTGCCGCCCAATGAGGCCTCTAATGCGGAATATTATTTTGTTTGATAAAAAGTAAATGGCACGCTTAGTTTTATGGGGAATGTGTGTACTTTTGCGCGACTTTTTAAAATGGCAGCTCGCTTCCGGTGGCCGGTTGCCTTTACTCCGACACTGGATACCAAACATCATTTCGTTTTATGGCAAATATCGGTCGTATCAAACAAATTATCGGCGCCGTAGTGGACGTGGATTTCAGCGGTCCAAACAGCAAGCTGCCGGAAATTCTGAATGCCCTCGAAGTCAACCGCCAGGATGGCTCCACCCTCGTACTCGAAGTACAACGCCACCTTGGAGAAGACGGTGTGCGCACAATCGCAATGGACTCCACCGACGGCCTTACCCGCGGCGTGGAAGCTACCGACACCGGCAGCCCTATTGCCATGCCAATCGGCGAAGAAGTGCGCGGACGGCTTTTTAATGTGGTAGGCGAGGCCATCGACGGCATCGGCAAAGTTGAAAAAGGCAAAAACGCCTATATTATTCACCGCAAACCACCGGCCTATGAGGACCTTTCTACGGAACGGGAAATCCTTTACACCGGTATTAAAGTGATCGACCTGATCGAGCCCTATGCCAAAGGCGGAAAAATCGGTCTTTTCGGTGGCGCCGGCGTAGGTAAAACCGTGTTGATCATGGAATTGATCAACAACATCGCCAAAGCTTACGAAGGGATGTCGGTATTCGCAGGTGTGGGAGAACGTACCCGCGAAGGCAATGACCTGCTGCGCGAAATGATCGAATCGAACGTAATCAGATACGGCGATGCGTTCAAACATTCGATGGAAGAAGGCGGCTGGGACCTGAACAAAGTAGACAAAACGGAACTGCGTAAAAGCCAGGCAACCCTGGTTTTTGGTCAGATGAACGAACCGCCCGGCGCCCGCGCCCGTGTGGCGCTGTCGGGCCTTACCATGGCCGAATACTTCCGCGACGGCGACCTGAGCGACCCCGCCGGCGGCCGCGATATCCTGTTCTTTGTAGACAATATTTTCCGCTTTACCCAAGCCGGCTCCGAAGTATCCGCCCTGTTGGGCCGTATGCCTTCCGCCGTGGGATACCAGCCGACACTGGCCACCGAAATGGGTATCATGCAGGAGCGTATCACCTCCACCAAACGCGGCTCCATCACCTCCGTTCAAGCGGTGTATGTGCCCGCGGATGACTTGACCGACCCGGCGCCGGCTACCACCTTCGCGCACCTTGATGCCACCACGGTATTGAGCCGTAAAATTGCCTCGCTCGGTATCTACCCGGCCGTGGACCCGCTCGACTCCACCTCCCGTATTCTCGATCCGAAAATTATCGGCGAAGAACACTACCGCTGCGCCCAGCGTGTGAAACAAATCCTGCAACGCTACAACGAACTTCAGGATATCATCGCTATTCTCGGTATGGAAGAACTTTCCGACGAAGACAAACTTGTGGTTACACGCGCCCGTCGCGTACAACGTTTCCTGTCACAGCCTTTCCACGTGGCAGAACAGTTTACCGGCCTGAAAGGGGTACTCGTGCCCATCGACGAAACCATCCGTGGCTTCAATATGATCATGGACGGCGAAATGGACCAATATCCTGAAGCCGCGTTCAACCTGGTCGGTACCATCGACGACGCTATTGCTAAAGGCAAGAAAATGTTGGCAGAAGCGGAGGCGTAAAATTTGGTGTTTTAGTGTTTTGTGTTTTAGTGTTTTGGGGGTTTTTTGGTTTTGTGTGGGGGGGGGTGAATAAGAAAAAAAAACAACAAGAAAAAAAACCCAGCAACAGAAAA
>CAUJEY010000244.1 GCA_963169325.1 Bacteroidota bacterium | reverse complement strand
GTTAAAACACACCCTGAAAACATCAGTATCAAACGCAAACGAAAAAAGGCAGATCGATCAGACCAATATCGTGAACAAATACTGCGATTAAACACATGAGAGCGATAATCTATCCAGTGGGACGTTCATGCGTCTGCCCTGCCCCCCATCCTAATGATTTTTCCTTGGGCACCGCATCAATATCCACTACTTGTATATATAGGTCGGGGATGCCAACGTCTTGTTGGGTAATGTCGTATACGTATCCTTTTGTTCTTGTATTTGCCATGGTTAATGTAATTTTTATCGACTTAACTGGGTTAGACCAATAAAAGCCTATAATCTTGCTTCTATTTCAGTATTGTTGAACACCAGCAACCGAAACAACTATACTATACACCTTGCCCCAAATCATTTATGGTTTCATTGCGGCACTTAGTATATCAAACTTCAACCCACTACTCCCTTCCCCTTTCCCCGTCAGCACCTTCCTGCCGTACCAGGTGTACGTTTTACCATCCACCCAGCGCAGGCGTTGGGCGGTCAGTTGCAGACGGCGGCCCGAGCGGGGTACGGTGGCCTCTTCCAGCCAAAGGAGGGAGTTGGGATATTTTTGTTCATCGTCCGGCCCTAAAAGGGTGGACATGGCGGGTATGGGGGTGGCATCCTGGTCTTTTTCGTTGCGCAGCATCATGGCGCGGCGCAGGCGGATACCGAAGTAGCCTAATTTTTTTTCTGCATTTACCGGAATAAAAGGAATCCAGTTGTCGGGTACAGAAGTTGCTAAGCGATACATGGGCACGCCCGGCACCGGTTTGTGGTTTTCCAAGTCCCGAAGGTTCAATTCCAAAGCAAGTACGTCTTGTTTTTTCTTTTCGCGCAATTGCGCCGAAATGCCGGGTTTGTCGAGCTCCTTCTTTAGTTTTTCAATATTACCCTTGATGATTTTGATCGCCGAGGCGTGTTCGCGTTCGGCGCGTTCGCGGTGCAACTCAAAGCCGCCTACAGGGTAGCCCAATCCGTTGGTCAGGGTATTTTCCACCGCCCAAAGCATATTGGCCCCTTCATCGCGCAGGAATCGGATTTCTTCCAAGGGGGCGGATTCTTCCCGGAACCCGGCTACAGGCGGGATAAAAAGTATGGATTTTTTTGCTTGCTCGAGTGCCTGGATTTGTTGTGCGATTGTTTGGTATTGTGTTTTCAATTGTGTTCGCTTGGCCGGTTCAAGCGTTTTACTTTGAAGTTGTCCGACTATCTGGGCATGTGCATTTGCCAATGGCCTGTACTTTGCCCGGTCGAAAACCTCAATGCCTGCGGCATGGGGAGCAGAAAGGGCGGGTTGGCCGCCGGGTATGGGCGAAAGGGTGAAAACTTCCCAGCGTTTCATGGGTTCGTCGTCCAATACCTGGGCCGGTATCAATCCATCATAATTTGTGTTGGGATCTTGACCAAATGTTTCGCCAAAAACATTTTTTATGCGCACCTGGTCTATTCGGACGAGATTGCCCATTTCCATCGGAATGGTCAGGTTATACCAGTCGTCGCCATAGATCATCACAAACTCCATCAGGTTCAGCTTGGCTAAATCAGGCTCCCGAACATTTTCCAAATGCCCAAAGTCAACTGCTGCGTCTTCAAACTCCCACCAGCGATAGGCGGTGCCGCGGATTTTTAGCCGGGAGGGCACTCCTTTTATGGTGGGGCGCGCAGTCCACTTCGCATTGGGCAGGGCAGGGTCTGCATTAAACTGATACCATTCAAGGTTTCCGTTCTGGTAAGCCGGAGCGACCAATTCCCGTCCGTTGCTTTCCTTGCTCCCTATTTGAAAACGATAATCCAATTGTTCGTTGCGCCAGGCTTTGGGGGGCTGTGGACGTGGGAGGATGCCGTGTTTTTCGCACCAGTCACCCAAGTCCTTAATCGCCAGCATAAGAGCTTTCTTAATTTCCTCAAAGCTGATACTGACATCCGGGGGCATTAGTTTAGGCCGATTGGGGCCTTGTCCATTCCATACCAAAAACTGATTTTTTAATGCCTCTTTTTGTTCAAACAAGACTCGGCCGTTGACAACCTTGCCTTGCATGAACTCGATAAACTGTCGGGAATCATAGTCTAATTTTGCCAGATCCGCAGGAGTTGTGGGAAGTGTCACCGGAAAAGCTTCGTTTCGGTAATATGGAAGCACTTTATCCAAAGGGATTAAATGAAGTCCCAGCAATTTTTCGAATTGCTGTCCAATACGCACGCTCGTCCGCCAATCTATTTCCCTGTATTCTTCCTCCACCCATTTTTCTAAGGGTTGACTGGTAACATCGTTTGCCGTCTGACTACCCGACGGTGGTGTATATAGCGAATGTGCAGAACAATCTACTTCCACCCAGATCGGCGATCCGGCGTTCTCGCCTTTGAATTCTCCGCTTTGCCACTGGCGGGCGAGCATCCATAGGGGGTCGGCTGTGGATGCACCGATGCCTTCGCCGAGACCAGGCGCCCTGGAGACTGGCTCCAAGCGAAAATTTTTTGAAAAAGAATAACTTTCAAATGATTGAATGCTATCTTTCCCTTCAGGAGGTATGGTATTACAAAGCATAAAAATCTATTTATAGCCGATTTTCAACAACATTGCACGTTCTATTCCTTCTATGGATAGTTCGATTTTGGACATTGCTTTTTGGGAGTTTATCTTTAACAATATTAATGGGTGATTAACAAAGTTCCCATGGCCGCCGCTCTTTGAAAAGTAATAAAAAGAGACACGGTCTTTATGTTGATTTTTTGTAAATTTCAAATCACCTTGATTTATAACAGATTTTTTTTCATCATAGGCTAAAATTTTAAAGTTTCCATAATTAATTATATTTTGACCGTTTATTGTGAACCCTTCTTCGTATTTTGAATTCAATACCCATGTTAATAATAAAGTAACTTCGCAAGAGGGATTAGGTAATATAATATCAAATCCCTCCTCTCGTATATAGAATAGCCAGGTTCTCAAATCATAAGAAAGCAAATTACTGCCCGGTAAATCGTGAATAAGACCTTCAATAAAATGCCAATTTTCATTATTTTTTACGCTAATTTCAATATTTTTCTCTGAATTGGTATTAGCAAACAATGATGACCTTTCAATTTCTGATGTTCCAGCTGTATTATAATTCATTTTCAGGTCTTTCTGGATAAAATTCGCCATATCATAAATATTATATGAATTCACACCAATGGGGATTTCACAATATGAAAGATAAAACATACCACTGAAAAAGTGGTAATCGCCAACTAATTTAAAATGTACTGTTTTTAATTGGACTTTACTATTTATTGCCACCCTATACATGTAATGAAGGCGGCCTGGATTATTAATATAATCATCCAATTGAAATGTACATTCCAATTTTTCATATTCAATAGTCAATGCAATCACGTTGAAAGATGTATCAATACCCCAAGCCTGAAAGTTTTCTTTCTTAATATCACTTATGGGATAACCAAGATTCTGGTCACCTATAATGCCAATCAGCATTTCAACGGACTTCGTGCTTTGAATGAATTCGAAGATAGGATCAAGGTTGCTGAAAGTTAACATCCTGAAAATTTCCTTCGGATTGTTTATATTTTTTCCTTGAGCAACATGCCAAAAAAATCCGCCATCTTTTGCAGCTATTCTATTGAAAACTTTAACACCTCCTTTTCCTTGGCTATTACTCCATATTTTTTCCAGATAATAATCTGCTACTGGCCCAATTTGAGTAATAGTTCCCAACAAATTGAAATGGGAAAACCCTAATAGCATATTTAAAAAATCCTTTACGATACCACTTGTATTTGCATTTGATATTTCATTTAATTGTAATGCCGGAAATGTCGATCTGGTTATATTGGTAGAATTGTTCAAAGCCTCCATGTCCACCGCTCTCACCTTCGCCAAATCCAAAGTCTTCGACACAGTATCCGCCACTTCGCCCAAGTCACTCCAAGATGTCCCACGCTTAGCCGGCACAGCCAGCAAAAGACTTTGCGGCGGCTGAGTATTGGGCGCATTGTAGTGAAAACTGAGTCCGGTTTGAACGGTTTTATTGGGGATGAATTCGTTCCATTGATCAATCACCAAGCCGCAGGCGATAATGGATTGGTTGGCATTCTGCCACATCTTGTCAAAATCGGCCTGATCGCCTCCGTATGCCGTCACGATGGAGAGTGCCTCTCCTTTAGGTGATGTGTGAATCTCAAAGCCTGCCCCCCGTTCGGCATCGCTGAGGCCCAGCCAACGGTTTTCGGGGCGGTAAGGCAACTGGCTTACATGGAGATTCAATTTGTTTTTGCGCTCAGGCCCGCTTTCCATGAGCAGCCACAAATCATCTAAGTTGCCGAGCGCTGCGTGTACCGGCGCAGCCTGCTGCATCCATTCCACCAAGCTCTCTTCGGTCAGACCTGCCATCAAACTCTGCTGCTGAAATGCAGACCGTATAAGTCTATTGGATGGAGGTATTTCAAAAGCGGGCAAAACCACGAAACTTTCACCCAGCAATGCCTTCATGGCCTTGACAAGTAAACCAATTAATCCCTCCGGAAAATGTGTGGGAGGGTTTGAGGCCGAGCATGCTGTTTCATAGGCTTTTTTCTGGTCATTATACTCCCCTAAATGTGCGGTACAATCGTTAACCCGTTTGCGCGCCTCTTTTATCGCGTTCGAATAAATCAGGTTTAAGTTGGGGTCGTCAAGGCCTCCCGGAAAAGTAAACAAAATACCAAACTGACCTAACTGCTGAAGGTCGGCTACCTTCTCCTGTGGTTTTTTAGGGTTGGTTTGTGGGAACGGAACCAATAGTGGCGGCAGCAAATCTTTGAGTTGCGCGCTCACTGCCTGAACCCGCTCGTATAACTTCTGTGCCTGTTCGGGTGTATGATGGAATTGTTCCGCTTCAGATGACAAAGCAAGGTCTTTCGGCTCCATTGGCCGCGCCGCTCCGATTGCCTTCATGATTTGTCGGGCGAGATACATTGCATCCTTCAACGATGTGTTGTAAGTAACCGTTAAAGAGGCATTGAAGGGCAAGCCGTGTTTGCTGCGGGCAAGAAGCGCTGTGCGCTGGTCCAATTCAGCAGACCGACCATTCGACATTTGGGCAGCCAAATACAACAAGTCGGCTGCCGACAACCCCAATTCTTTTATAGAAACCTTGCCATTTTCTTTGTTTTCACCATACACATATTCACAAAACAAACTATTAGTGTCTCCAATGACCTTGGCCACCCATGCAGCAACCGAGGGCTCACCGAGGGTTCGCGGATAGGTAATCAAAGTAATCCTGTTTCTAGAAGAACCAGGTTTTATGCCATCATATATGCGTTCATTGATTACAGGGAACATCCAACACAATCGGTGCTGAAAAGACCTGCCTGATACCGGCGTGTTCATGGATTCGACCTCTGGAGGGTAGCCATTGCCAGCTGCCGCTTCCAAAGCGGCCCCGGAACGTTCAAAATTTCCCTGAATGGCATGATGGGTACTTTCAAAAAGCAATAAATCACTGACGCCGTCCAAACTTGCCTGGAGGTTGCTGAGTTCAGCACTTAAAGCGGTCCATTCAACTTCATTTGCGCCAAGTTTTTCTTTTATGCCATGCTCACCTTTTTCCCATGCATGCACCAAATCAAGTCCATTCACCACATTTCGCGGCAATGTTGTTTCCACGCTCCCGCTTTCTGACTTGTTATTTGCAGCGCTACTGTCCAAAGGATACCAATTGCGAAAATCATCAATGAAGCGATCGAGACTCTGTTTGCCGTTAATCCTACCGTATTCATGCAAAGCCCGCTCAAATTGATAGCCGAGCAAAGCACCCAATGGCTGCCCTTGCCGGACTCCATCTAATATTTGCAAACCTCTTCTTACCCTTTCTGAATTGAGGTTGATCGCAAACGGGTTGCCTTCGCGAGTAATATCTATTACTCCATCGTATTTATGAGTCATAAAAGCATTGTGCAGCACCGCTGCCGTTGCTGCCTGGCCGCGAGAGGGGGCATGGATATACCCGTAACTTAAAGCGAACTCATCAGAATCATTTAGTTTCAGGTCTTCGACCCATCCGTATGCGCCGAGGAAAATGCCGCTGGGTGATGTAGCGCGCATATTGGCGAGGCGTTTGGCCGGCAGGGCGCTGATCCAGGCATCGAGCCGGTGCGACATCAGGTCGAGCGTTTCGCGGAAGAAGCGGTCTATTGAAACGTCAATATCCGATTTAGGCCCTCTGATACTCTCCATCAGACTTTCCCAGTCCCTCTCATTCAAGCCGGAAGCAGATTTGATTTGTCCAATCGTGGTAAATTTTTGATCGGGAAGTTTTTGCCGCTTGTCAAGTATCCCTTGCACTGCTTGTTGCTGTGATGGTGCTATTTTGGGACGAGGACTCTTCTTTTTTAAAAAAAAGTGAGTCGGCTTATTTAGCCCATCAGCGGTTTTGATGGAATTAATAGTATAGATTACCTGCGCATAAAGCAAGCGTTCCAATGCATCGGCAACATCAGCATTGAAATTGTTGGTGTTGGGATTAGGTATAAGGCTTTGATAGATGAATTGATATAAAAGAGTTTTTTTTGCCTTATCTGAAAGGGTTTCATTTTTGAGTAATGCTTCCAACACAGCTCTTGGGGTTATTCCATCTTTCGGATAGAACTCGAGGCTGAGGTAGTTGGTGATATCTTTAGTGTTCCACCATCCGTATTGTTTAAATAAGTCGCTGTTTTCTAATGCAGAATTACCCAACGTGTCTGTCCAAAAATCCTTTGCTTTTATGATTTCTTGATCCAACGCGGTTTTCCATTCATCTATCATAATTCTTGGCGGCTCCAATACATTGTCGTCATCGTCCGGAAGATCCGCAATATTGACATCTTCTTTCCACGTATAGTATTTTAATGCATCGAGTAATTCATTGACAAACTCACTAGGCAAGAAAGGACGCACGTTATACCCACTAGATACAGGTTGCATGCGCAGAAAATCAATAAATTCTACATCCGGATCACCCGACACACGGATTTTAGGCACGACTTCAGAAAGCGCAGTGTTCAGCCAAACCATGCTTAGATTTCGTAGAATTGTCAGTGCGTTACGCTCAAAAGTATCGTCTACTTTAATCGTCATTTTCCCCTCCTGAAGGGATGCATCAATGGAATACCCTACCTGCTGTCCAGGCAGGACAATGACGAGTTTCACGGATTTGTCAGTAATTTCAGATAGCCCTGGGAATTTAAAATCCCCCTTTGCATCGGTCTTTGTACTATAGGTCTTGTTTGTTGCAATCAATGTGATCGAAGCATTAACTATTGGTTTGTTGTCAACCAAAGATGCGTTTCCTTGCAATATACCCTGAGTATTAGGAAGTTGATAGGATACAGTAATGCAATCAACTTCAGGTTCCCAATCATATAAATCCCCCACAGGTAGAACCCCATAAGGCTGATTTCCAACCCGTATTGTTGGCAAGGCTCCGCTGCCCGACACCCACTCCGTAAACAAGTTTTTTATTTTTGTTACTGTTTTTTGATTGACTACTCCTTTGAGCAACTCGCTCAGGAACCTTTTCTCTAAAATAGGCCAAAGCGCAGTACGCATAAACTTGGACAAAGAATCCTCTATTTCTCCTGCATTTTCAAGGTTTCGTAGCGCTTGCGCCGTTTGTCCCCACCCTAAAGCGGTTCCAAGTCGCTGCGCATTAGTTTGTGCACCCAAATAAGATGCTCCCTGTGAGGCGGCAGTACCTTCGACTTCTACGGAGTAGCTTTTTTCTATATCTCGCGCTATTTTAGAAAACCCGGAAGTACCGGCCTCCGTATTATTGGTTGGCGTACCGTAGGTAACGAAGCCTAAACCGCTCGAATAGTGATGAGCATCCAGCAACTGCTCTAATTCTTTGGCGCCTGCACCGGCATCGCCATCTTGTATGCCTACCACAACTAAGCGTGAGATAGGGCTACTTGAGGAATGCAATTTGCTTTTCGGAATCTGAATAGCCATGCCATCTGCATAAGCCTGATCGAGGTCTGTCATCCATCTGGCATTGATTAAATCGCTATCCAGCACCACCGTAACCAACCCCCTGTCCAACCGCACACGAACAGGTATTGTGGTTTTTAGGGCAGGCATCTCAAAGAACAAGTCTGCGTCTTTTCTATCCGTTTGAATGTCGGAAAAAGAAATCCGGCCATTAGTGTCGGTAATCAACTGTTTGACGGATGGAACCTGTTTGTTTGTAGTATGGAATAAGGATTTAACTCCCTTTATCGCATTTCCCTTGGCATCAACCACCTTGATGCCAAAGGCGGTGATCGGCTGGCCTGTTAGCTTTACATACTTAACGGGGTCGTCAAAGGGCAAGAGTTTAAGTCCCTGCCGGACCGGCTTTCCTTCAAAAGTTTTTGTAGAAAACTCTCCTTGGTAAATAAATGCCACAAATTTCTTGGGGAGTTTATTCAGTTTGGGGTTAGCCAAATGCGTTTTATTTTTTCCCGAAGCAGAAGCCGGCATATTGGGGTTTTCCAAAGTCTTTCTTCTAATCCAGGCAGCTCTTTCAGGGCCATATTGTTGGGCCAATGCACGCCAAGCATCTTTTTTGTTTGGCTCGTTCAGAAAGTTTTTGCCCGCAATTATCTCGTCGGAAGATAACTCAGGGTCATGGCTGTTGAAAAAAATTTCGTCCGGATAAATACGTACCCATAAGTTATCACCAATCAACCGAGTTTCCAGGCGGAGGGGCATGAGAAGTAAGGGAGATTCGTTCCATTCATTGCTTTTTAAATACTTTGCGGCAATGGATATGTTTTTTTCTGTAATATTTTGGTGCAGGTCTATTGCAGTTATTTTTATTAAATGCAGGCCATCTTCGTTAAATTCTATATATCCCTCCCATTCATTGCCACTCAATTTTTGGCAATTCTTTGTAACACTGTTATAAGTTAAAATTACATTTGAAATTCCAGAATTATCAGAAGCATTTAATATAATTTGTGCTGGAAATTTGGGTCCTGGCCCATAGATTTCCTGATACTCACTTACTGAAAGAACGGGTGGGATTTCTTCTATTTTTACCCTAAATTTACGGGATACGCTCAATGATTCATTCTCCTTTGTTTCTGGATTAATGGCAGACATTGTTGCGATTAGTTCATATTCCTTACTTTCTGTTACAGTAAATTCACACTCCCATTTATTATCTAGCTCTTTTGGTATGATATTTATTGTCTTTACATTTTTTAATGTGACTCTAACATTAAGGATAATAGCAGGTTTCCCATCAGATGTTTTTGCTGTTGCTCTTCCGCTGCAATTAATAATTGAGCCTTTAATTGTGCCCCCTTCCTTTGGAAGCAACATGCCTAAACTTAGATTTAACTTTGCCATAATGTTATGTTTAAAGCCACAAATCGAAATTTTGATTTTCTTATAATAGAAACTTCACCTCAAACCCCAATGAAACAGCCTTCCCTGTTGGCAGAAATGTCGCTTCGGCCTTGTAGACGCCGTCTTCTTCTACATCCCGGTCGAAATACGACCACTCCACAGAAAATTCATGATGAATCAGACCCGGCAAGCGTACTTTGGTTTTTTGTTTTCGGAAAAGCATACACTTGCTCCACTTCCATACGCTTTTACCGGAGGGTGCAAAGAGTTCAAAGTCGTACATTTGGGTAGTGGGCGCAGTACCCGTCCATTCGCCTACATAAGGCCAATACAGGGACAGCGTCATCTTTAGTTTTTTCGGTTCCGCTATCCTTGTGTCAACGATGAAACCCTTGATGACCGCAAGTGTGTTATCGGGAAGATGGAGATGTAATCCGGCAATCAATTCACCCGGAGCATCCAAGTCCATAATGGAGTCGTATTTAATGGTGCCACCGGCACTCTCGCCCTGAATTTTCACTTTCCGGGCAATGAAGCGGTGCAGCGCGGCATCTTCCTCCCAAGGGTGGGTCTTTTTCTCAACCGTTAGTTCTTTTTTATCCCAGGTTTGCAGAAAATATGCCGGGCCTTCGGACTTGGAGCCGATGGCGGCGAGTTTGGGGAACAGGTAACCTTCAATTGTTTTCATGTGCTGGAATTATAGTTATATACAAAACACGTGGACTGATACGACAAGGCTCCTCCGCCGGGTCAAATAAGGTTTTTTATTTCGTTTTGGGTTTTCATGTATAATGCGACTTTTAATATATCGGTCAAAACATGACGATCAATCGGTTAGCAGTGCCAATTTGTTCCAGATTCTTCCTTGCCTGTCTTGGACTATCACACCATATATTCCTGTCCTCAACCCCTCCACCCGCAAAACCGCCGGCACCGCATCCGTAGAAAACACCAGCCCACCTTGCATATCATACACCCGCAACGCCCGCGCATACTCCGCGCCCTGGATGATCAAAACCTGCCGCGAAAGGTCAAAGCCAATCTCGATTTGATGACTCCCTTGAACCGCTCCGGTTGCCATTGGCAGATCGCCAATGACCACCACATTAGATGGCTCCGATTCCCCGGCAGGGTCTTCATAAATGGCGGTGACGTAAAAACTGGACCCCAAATACATGCCCGCCGTATCAGCATCGGTGTCAGAGGTGGACAGGAAAATCTCGTTATCTTTATATATTCGGTATTCCGTCAGCGTAGCGGGAGTATTAGCCGTATCGGGCGCTTGCCAACTGAATAAGTTGCAGTAAGCCGGCCCTTGAACCAATTGACCGGCGCACCAGTCGCTTTGGTCCATCGTAATATAATGCACGCTGACCTGAAATGAATCAGGCGCCGGAAACTGGGCGAATACCAGTGCCGGTAAAATGATGAGGTAGAGTAATATGGCTTTTTTCATAGGAGGAAAATTTTGACCGTTTTTTACTCTTTTGCGGCGGGAATCCTCATTCGTATTCACATGGTGCATAGCCGCTCTGCGATAATTGTCCTAAGCTGGGGTAGTGCTATTTTGAAATGCGCTAATCCAGGTCATCATATCGCATGATTTTATCACCTGGGGGGATTTTGCATCAGCGTTTTTTTTTCACGAAGCGATGCAATCTTGAACAGCGCCGGGACCAGTAAGCAGAATGTTGGAAAGGGGGCGAATGGGTTGCCACTGCATACTTGCAACTTAGGATTCCGATAACTCGAAATTTTTCGATTGGGTTAAGCAATCCACAGATATTTGCCTGAGAAGCAGTGGCATTCCGGTTTTGTCCATAATTTAGCCCGCAGCTTCCCTTTCACCACCTTACCCTCCCATCCATGACTATCCAAACCTTCAAACCCATCGCTTTCTTACTTTCTCTGGCCGGCTTGGTTGGGCTGCTCGTGATTAACGTTTCCCTCTTGTTAGGAAAACCGGCGCCCTTCGAAGTGTCGTTTGGCCAAATCTTTTTGCCGATGTTTCCGCTGTGGGGTTTCACCATTTTCTACCTGAATAAAACAAGGCCGCTGTCACCAGAAGACTCGCAAGAAATGAGCTTCCTTCAGAAAATCCGGTATTTTCTGGGGGACGCGCCGGATTGGGCCTTGGCTATTTTGGCCGTGATTTACGTTTACGCCTTGTATTGCCTTTTCCTGTTTATGACCGGTGGGATCATGGACCCGGTGTACGTCAACGGTCAATACCAGATCAACAACCACGGGAATGTCACCGACTTCACGGAAGCAGAATATCAGATACGGCACAACCTGCATCTGCGCTCCATCACAGGATTCTTTATGGTCTTTTTTGCTGTTTCTTCGGTAGCCCTGGCGCCCTGGCCCAAACGGGAAGAAGACCCGTCCTAATCGAGAGCATACCTTTTCAGACGGCGAAAATCCCACCCACATTTTTTCCCTCCCCATGCACACCACTCCCCAAAACTCCAATACTTTTGCCCCCCATTCCCCGCGGACCCACCTACCTTAAAGCCCTCCTAAAAACAAGCCACACCGTATCCTGTACCAATTCCCGTACGAATACCCTCAAAAAACCGGTTTAAATAATTGAATATCAATAATTTAGAAGTATGTTGATCTTAACATCCTGTTAGGAAATAAAAAAAGCCTACTGCGATTTAGTGTGTCATAGTGGTCGCAACAAGTCTAATGGCCAGTCGCCGCATTTCATTGGCCAGTTCCGGTTGTTGCATTTTCAGCACAAATCCCAACTCCTTCGGAAAAGAAACATACTCCCGCGCATGAAACCGTCCGTACTGTCATAGGGCGGGAGCTCAAGTGCCGTAAATCAAAGCGCATTCGTCGATAATCTGGCTAAAAACGCAAAAACCATTGTTCGTTTTTTAAAATTTGCCATCCACAAAATATATGGTTGCCCATTTTGTATTTATCAGATGATTTTGTGGAAAATTAACCAATAGTAAACGCCCAAAGTTTTTACATGTGGCGCCTTCACCACATAGAAAATGAACCCTGCGAACCGCAACTCGCCCCTGGTGCGACAGTGGACAAAGCAATTGCTGGCGTGAGGACGAGGAAGCTGGAAAAATGCAGATCCCCGAACAACTCTCGCCATTTGTCTCTGCATCATCGCAGTCACTGGTTTTGCTCCAACAAGCGCAGGCGCTGGAGGACGCCGCTCGCGCAGATTTGAGCGACAAGGAATTTGAAGACTTTTTTGGGATAAACCCAAGACCGGATGAGGATTGGATAGCGAAGCAAAACTGAAGTTTGCAGGGCGCAATACGTCTATATCTCCCTGTTTCCGGCGATTTCCTCCCTGTAAAGCAGGATTTGCCGCAATGCCGAAAAAATCACTGAAATCAGGCTTTGGAAGCGGAAAGATGCCCCGCAACTTTGTATGGCTTATTCATTAACAAAACAAAACTGACTTGACCATGAAAACAGGCTACTCCTTCGTCTTTTTAATGCTGATTTCCACCCAATTTGTTTTCGGTCAGTTCGTCGAACATACCCGGGTGTACGGTCAGGTAGAAACGGACATCAACCGCGGCTACCGCATCCGCCTGATGCCGGACGGCAATTTTATGCTGGCCGGCCAGTGGAACAACCAGGCCTACCTGACCAAAGTTGACTGCGAAGGCAACACGTTGGCGACGCAATTTTTTGGCGATGTCATCGGCGGAACGTCCTCCTTCGACGATGTGCAGCAATTGCCCGACAGCAGTTGGGTAGCCGTGGGTACCTGCGAATTTTGTGTGCCCGGTGATACCACCGCAAAAGTTGTGTTGCTGAAGGTGGATGCCGATCTCAACTACGATAAGGCGACAGGCGTGACGATCCTGGGCAAATCGGCGCGATATCCCCAGTTTCCGGCCTCCACGCAGGATAGCCCGCAGTTGTTGGTGGATGGTACGACCCTGGTATTGGTCGCGCAGTACGGCAATATCGGCGCTTTGAACAATTCCGATTTTTTGTTGACCAAACTCGATTTCGACCTGGATACGGTTTCGACAAAGTTGTTCCATCACCAGTTTTTCGACCTCCCGGTCGCGATTTTCAAAAACCCGGCCGGTTATTTGGTGGTTGCCAACCATGCTTTTGTTTCGGGGGCGGCCACTATTCAAACCGACTTGCTGGGAAATGTACTCTGGACCAATATTGGGATCAGCGACATAACGGCCTATGCCGCCCGGATGCTTCCGAACGGTAATGTGCTGGTATGCGGTGTGAAATCGAATAACGGCGGTTGGCTGGGTGAGTTTGGCGGAACCGATGGCGTTTTTACCGGAAATGAACTCATTTTGGGCGGCGAACGGGCTACCGATTTGCAAGTATTGCCAAATGATAACGTGCTGTTGACTGCCTGGTTTCCTTTGGCAACCGGCGCCCGAAGCACCCGGATTTACCGGCTGCAAACCAATCCGTTGCAGGTCGCCGGGACGTATGATTTGGTGCCGAATCCGGATATTTTCACGAACATGGGCAGTCATTCGATCGTGCCGCTTTCCGACGACGGTACTTCTTTTGCTACTACGGGTGTGCGCGGGTTTTACAACCGCACTTTTTTCCACACGAAGCGCGATTGTAGCGCCCTGACTGCTCCCGGCCATTTTGCCGCCACACTTTGTCCGGGCGAATCCATCCAGATTGGCAATATTATTTTTAATGAAAATAACCCGACGGGAAGCGCGATACTGCCGGACGTCGCGGTTTGCGGTTGCGATTCTACGGTGGAGGTTAGCCTGAATTTTTGGCCGCCGGCGGAATCTGCGATTGCATTTACGTTTTGCCCCGGCGCTTCTTTGGAGTTGGACGGTATGGTGTTCGACGAAGAAAATCCGAAAGGCGATATTTTTTACCCTGGCCAGTCGGCCAACGGTTGCGACTCGGTCTTGCATATTGAACTGACTTTTTTCCCGGTGTCGGAATCAAATTTTATCCAAACTTATTGTCCCGGAGTTTCCGTTAATATTGGCGGTGAGCTGTTTAACGAAGCGCGCGCTTCGGGGGATGTCGTTTTTCCCGGACAATCCGTCTTGGGCTGCGATTCGACGGTACATGTGTCGCTGAGTTTTTACCCGGCTGCTGAATCGGACCTTACGCCCACCTTATGCCCCGGCGGCTCCATTTTGGTAGCCGGCCAGACCTTCGATGCTGGAAACCCGGCGGGCGACGTGCTGCTGGCCGGCCAGTCGGCCAACGGTTGCGACTCCACGATACATGTTTTCGTAAGTTTTTACCCGGCTGCTGAATCGGACCTTACGCCCAACTTATGCCCCGGGGGCTCCATAACGGTAGCCGGCCAAACCTTCGACGCCGGAAACCCGGCTGGCGATGTGGTGCTGGCCGGCCAGTCGGCCAACGGCTGCGACTCCACGGTACATGTTTTCGTAAGTTTTTACCCAGCTGCTGAATCGGACCTTACGCCCAACTTATGCCCCGGGGGCTCCATAACGGTAGCCGGCCAAACCTTCGACGCCGGAAACCCGGCGGGCGACGTGCTGCTGGCCGGCCAGTCGGCCAACGGCTGCGACTCCACGGTACATGTTTCCGTAAGTTTTTACCCGGCTGTTGAATCGGATTATTCGCCCATCTTATGCCATGGCGGTTCGGTGTTGGTCGGTGACCAAACTTTCGACGCCGGAAACCTGGCAGGTGACGTGGTACTGGCAGGCCAGTCGGCCAACGGCTGCGACTCCGCGGTACATGTTTCCGTAAGTTTTTACCCGGCTGTTGAATCGGATTATACGCCCACCTTATGCCATGGCGGTTCGGTGATGGTCGGTGACCAAACTTTCGACGCCGGAAACCCGGCAGGCGATGTGGTGCTGGCAGGCCAGTCGGCCAACGGCTGCGACTCGACGGTGCATGTGTCCGTAAGTTTTTACCCGCAGGCGATGGGATTTGTTACCGACACTCTGATTACGGGCGACAGTTTAGTGGTCGGCGACCACGTTTTTAACATCGGAAATCCTTCCGGAACGGTTGTTTTGCTCAATGCGTCGTACACGGGTTGCGACTCTACCGTAACCGTTGACCTTAAATTTGTGACGGGGGTAGCCTATCGCCCGTTCGCTGCCGGCACATTTGATTTGTTTCCAAACCCCGTTGCCGCAGGCAACCCTGTTTTGTTGCAATATGATTTTACTACCGGCAAGAGACTGCAAATAGCCTGTTTTGGCGTCGCCGGGAATTTGATTTGGGAAAAATCGAGTGTTTTACTGGAACCGAAAGGAATATTGGCTTTGGCGACTTCGGAAACTGCGGGGGCGTATTGGCTGAGCGTCAGAGACCTGGATGGGTATTTCGCTCATTTTCGGTTTGTTGTTTTTTGAAGCGCCTGCTATGCCTCGCGTCGGTAAGTTTTCAGCATTAATGTATTAGCGGTCAGAGTCAGACTGCACGGCATATTGGTCTGACGACTCAAAGTCGTCTGACCAATATGCAAATGCCATGCTGAAAACTTGGCGGCGCGAGGTATACATACTCACAAATTCCGCCTTTTCAATTCCCCCACCGCATAATTGGCGGCGCGCGCCGTAATCGCCATATAGGTCAGCGAGGGATTTTGGGTACTGCCCGACGTCATACAGGCGCCGTCGGTGACGAATACATTTTTGCAGGCATGTAATTGATTCCATTCGTTTAATATAGACGTTTTGGGGTCGCGCCCCATTCGCGCACCGCCCATTTCATGGATATCGTTGCCCGGGTTGGAATGCGAATCGGTAGCCCTGATATTTTTAAATCCGGCGCGGTCAAACATCTCGCTGAGTTGCTCCAGATAGTCTTTTACCATTTTATCCTCATTCTCGCCCCACCCGACGGAGATTACTAATTTCGGAATACCAAAGGGGTCTTTTTCAGTTTCGTGCAGGCGCACGTGGTTTTCTTTCCGGGGGATACATTCGCCCATCATCCAGGAGCCGACCGACCAATTGCCCAGGGGCGGGTGGATCAGGTTGTTTTTCAGGTCTTCGCCGATGCCGCTGTGGTCGGCCTCGAAGCCCCGGCCGGCGCCGACGCCCGTGGCGTAGCCTCGCAGGAAATCAGTTTCCTGTTTGAATACATTCCGAAAACGCGGGATATAACTGTGGTTCGGGGTTTTGCCGTGCGTCCGTTTGTCCAGAAACTGGTCGCATTCGGCATTCACCCGGCCGCGGTAATTGTGCCAGATGATGTATTTCCCCAACAAACCGCTGTCGTTGCCGAGTCCGTTCGGGAAACGGCCGGACGTTGAGTTGAGCAGAATCAAATTGCTGTTGAGGGCAGAACTATTGACAAAGATAACTTTGGCATAATATTCTATCATTTCCTTCGTGTTCGTATCCACGACCCGCACGCCCGTTGCTTTCCCCTTTTTTTCATCATAAATGATCGAATGTACGGTAGAAAATGGCCGCAGCGTCATTTTGCCCGTTTTTGCCGCCCAGGGTAGGGTGGACGAATTACTGCTGAAATAGCTTCCCAAGGGGCAACCCCGTACGCACAGGTTGCGGTGTTGGCATTTCACGCGGCCCTGTTGGAGGTGGATCGGTTGCGGGTCGGTGACGTGCGCACAGCGGCCCTGTATCAACTGCCGGTCGGTATAGTGCTCCGCGACGCTGCGTTGCAAATGTTGCTCCACACAATTCATCTCGAAGGCCGGCAAAAACTCCCCGTCGGGCAGTTGCGGCAGGCCGTCCCGGTTGCCGGAAATGCCGGCAAATTTTTCCACGTGGCTATACCAGGGCGCCAGATCGGCATAGCGGATGGGCCAATCGACGGCAAACCCGTCGCGGGCAGGCCCTTCGAAATCGTATTCGCTCCAGCGCTGGGTTTGGCGCGCCCACATGAGCGAACGGCCGCCGACGTGGTAGCCGCGAATCCAGGTAAAGGGTTTTTCTTCGATAAACGGATGCACATCGTCCATGACGGCCCAATGCGCGGAGGCTTCGGTGAACAGATAGTGTTTGCCGATGATCGGGTTTTGCTCCCTGATGGCGAGCGGCACCCGGCCGGCATGCGGAAAATCCCACGGATTTTTCATGGCCGTTGGGTAATCCGCCACGTGTTTGACGTCGCGCCCGCGTTCGAGCACCAGGGTTTTCAAACCTTTTTCGCACAGTTCCTTTGCCGCCCAGCCGCCACTGATGCCAGAGCCGATTACGATGGCGTCGAATTTATTTTTCTTTTGAATATTCATAATTAGTACATTTCAACAAGTATGTAAAGAAACACATTATTGGATATCTTGAATAATAACACATAGGCACATAGATCACATAGGCTTTAAACCTTTTAAAATCAAAAAACTATGTGTTCTATGTGCCTATGTGTTAAAAAATGTCTATTAGAGTAATAGGGGTATTATCGTTATACCGGTACACACCCATAATAATGCCCCGGCGCCATTTCATATTCCAAATAAGTCGTTTGTACATATTCGGAGTTGGTATAGCCCTGAATCGTGAGGTTTTTAACCAGGTCATAAAATGTTTTCAGGTCGGCGTCCGATCCACGTTCTATCGACATTAACAAAGCTTGTTTGAGAATCATAGGTAATTGGACAAAGGAATTGGTATATTTCTCCTGAGCCTTACTTTCCAATACACGGAGGCCGTTTTCTACATTTTCCTGTATTGCTTTAGTATAACAATCGGCGAGCATCGTTTCCACAAAAGCAGGTACGCCCAGCGATTTGGCGCCGGGTATATCCGACTCCGGCAGGATGGCTTCCACAATTTGGCCCAATACCTGCTGGTCCAAAGGACTGAAAAAGGTTTGCACGGCGGGCAGGTTTTGCGGGGTCCAGCCTTTTGCCCAGGAAGGCAGGGCGAGCAATCCACCGGCCATTACGGCGATACGTTGAATGGCTTGTCGTCTTTTCATATTCTATAAATTTAATCCGTTGTTCAAGATAACCGTTTTATACCACAAGGCCGAATCCTTTGGAATACGGCGCAGGGTTTCCGGCTCAATAGCCGTAATGCCAAATTTTTTACTATATCCCGAGGCCCATTCGAAGTTGTCCAGCAAGGACCAGATAAAATACCCGCGCATATTCACCCCGTTTTGGATTGCCTGATGTATTTCGCCGAGATAACCTTCGAAAAAAGCGATGCGCGCCACGTCGTGAACCTGCCCGTCTTCCAACTTATCATCAAATGCGCAGCCGTTTTCGGTGATATAAACGGGCGGATTATCATAGCGCGCAGCGATCCATTCGAGCATTTTGCGGCAGCCCCAGGGCACGATGGCCCATTGCATACCGGTGAGGGCCCAATCGGGCGCCACGCTGAGGCTGACATCCTGATCTTCCGAAAGACCGCCGTTGCCGTACACGCTTCCTGCGGCAGCCCCTTCGGCGGCATCGGCGGCGTACATGGTGGTGTAGTGATTCAGCCCGAAAAAATCCGAGGACCCGAAAATCAGTTCGCGGTCGGCCGGGGTGATTTCGGGCAGGCGGCTGCCCAGGCGGGTTTTCATAGATTCCGGATAGTCGCCTTTATAGATCGGGTCGGCGAACCAGGCTAAGAAAAACTCCAGCGCGCGTTCAGCCGCCGCTTTATCCGCCGCGGTATCGGTGAGCGGTTCGCGCCAGTCGCAGTTGTTGGTGATGCCGATCTGTCCGTGTTGTGCCGGCTGGTATTTTTCCCGGTAAAGCCGCACCGCTTTGGCGTGGGCTTTCAGCAGGTTATGTCCGGCCAGATAAGGCGCCGCGTTGGAGGTACGCCCCGGCGCGAACACCCCGAGGCCGTACCCCAGGATGGACACTACCCAGGCTTCGTTGATGGTGATCCAGTTTTTTACCCGGTCGCCGAAATGCTGGAAACAGACGCCGGCATAATCAGCGAAGGCATCGGATATCTCCTCCCCGAGCCAGCCGCCGATTTCAAATTCGAGCGCCGCCGGCAAATCCCAGTGATAAAGCGTCGCCCAGGGTTCTATTCCGGCTTCGAGCAGTTGATCAATCAATTTATTATAAAAATCAATACCGTTTTGATTCACCGCACCGCGGCCCGCCGGCAAAATGCGCGGCCAGGAAATAGAAAAACGATAGGCTTTCAATCCGATTTGTTTCATCAGGGCGACGTCTTCCGCAATCCGGTGGTAATGGTCGCAGGCGACGTTGCCCGTATCGCCGTTGTGGACTTTGCCCGGAATCATACAAAACACATCCCAGATAGACGGCCCTTTGCCATCGGCATTCCAGGCGCCTTCAATTTGATAGGATGACGTGGCGCCGCCCCAGGTGAATTGGTCGGGAAATTGTTTTTTCATCAGTCCCGCGGCAGTTTATCAAACCAGGTTTTTTTCAAAATCACCGTACACACCACGGCCACGCCCAGCGCAATCGCGAAGGGTACCGTTTTCAGCAGTACGAGGTAGATCGGGAAAATGACCAGCGCCGTTTGCCAGATCACCCCGATAGCGACGTTGAACATATCGCGCCCGAAGTCTTTGTTGCCCACAAAAGACGGATCTTCGGCCACCACTTTGTCGTGAATGGGTTTCCAGAAGCCCCAGGGGCGGACCGTTTTGTAAAACGATTTCAAGGTTTCTTCATTGGTCGGCGGCGCCGAATAAGTGCCGATCACGGCGCCGAGTACGGAAAGTAAAAGCATCAGCGGGAAGGTGTACAGGTCGAGCGTGCCGGGAAAAAGAAACCGGAACGACAGGGCCGGCAACAAGCCGCCCACCATGCCCCAGAAGAAACCGTTGCCGTTGAAACGCCACCAGTACCATTTCAACACGTTGGACGCCACATAAGCGCCGTATAGTCCCGATACGATCCATTGCAGCAAATCATTCACGTCCCGGGCAAACAAACCCATAAACATACTGATGATCACCATGACGATACCCGCGCCCCAGTTCATGTATTTGATTTGGGTATTGGAAGCGCCGGGGTTGACGTATTTCAGGTAAATATCGTTGACGATATAGGCCTGCGTCGCATTCAGCGTACCGGAAAAGGTAGACATGAAGGCTGCCAGCAGGCCGGCCAGGATCAGTCCTAAAAATCCGACGGGTACGAATTCGTTGATGGCAGAGGGCAGCACCTGCTCGAAGTCGACGTTACCGCCCACCACCAGATCAAGTTTGTCGTAAAAAATCAGCCCCAGCACCCCGAAGCCCGCGATCATAAAATACCGGATCGGCATGAGGATCAGGCTCACCGAGCCGCTCATCAGCGCCGCTTCGCGGGACGATTTGGCGGAAAGAATCTTTTGCATATCGTAGGTCGGCGCCGGACCGGCCAACGACACCAGCGCGCCCTTGAGGAGCATCATCGTGAAGAAAATGGAGAACAGGCCGTACCCGTCGCTTTCGATTTTCCGGTTGACGTCGGGAATTATATTGCCCCAGTCAATGTCGAGGTTTTTTCCGAAAAAAGGCGAGTCCCAGCCGTCCGGTACCACGTAGCCATGTGTGGCCACGGCCTGCATCGCAATCACGCCGATCACGAGACCCGAAATAGTCATCAGTATGTATTGGATCACATCGGCCCACACGATACTCATCATGCCGCCCAGCAGGGTGTAGAACACGGCAAAAGCTGTAATACAAATGCCGTAAAAATGCGGGACGTACTCCGCCGGCACCTCAAAGGGCACCCAGGCCGACACCATTTCCCAGGGGACGAAGACTTCCACAAATTTGCCGATGCCGATAAAACCATAGGCTAAATAGCCCAGGCCCAGGATGATGGCAAAAACGACAATTACGCCGTGCGACATACTGGCGCCCCGGCCGCTAAAACGGGTACTGAGCCACTCGGCGCCCGTCGTCACATTGGAACGCCTGAGCCATACCGACAAAAAGACCATCAGAAAAATCTGGTTGAACACCGGCCAGAGCCAGGGAATCCAGGCGCTTTTCAGGCCGTACACGAACAGGAGCGTAACCAGCCACATCGTGCCGGAAATGTCGAACATACCCGAAGCGTTGGAGAGCCCCAGCAAGTACCAGGGCAGGCTGTTTCCGCCCAGCATGTAATCCTTTTTGCTTCTTTCTGCCCGTTTTTTCAAATAAAGTCCGATCACGACCGTGGCAGCGAGGTAGGACAGGATGATGGAAATGTCGAGTAAGGTTAGTTTCATAGACGATAAGATGTTAGAATGGCAAATGTATATCGGCCGGATGAAGGGGAAGGGGGGTATTTGAAAACAATGCGGGGGTAATTATATCAGCATAAGGAATACGATTGGCCCACTTTCCCCTGCGGATAACCTACCTTTGCGGCCAAATTGACCGCGCGACATGACTTTTGATGATTTGAATTTGGCTACGCCCCTGCGAAATGCCCTCAGCGAATTGGGTTTCACCACCCCCACCCCCATTCAGCAAAAAGCATTTCCGGTGATCATGTCAGGCCGCGACACCGTGGGCATCGCCCAAACCGGCACCGGCAAAACCTTTGCTTACCTACTGCCGGTCTTGTGTCAGTTGCGCTTTTCCGAACAAAAAGAACCCCGCGTGCTCATCGTCGTGCCTACGCGCGAGTTGGTAGTTCAGTTGGTCGGCGAAATCCGGAAACTGACCGCATACATGACCCTGCGGGTGGAAGGCGTGTACGGCGGCACCAATATTAACACACAAAAAACATTGGTGGGAAACGGCCTGGACGTCCTGGTCGCCACCCCCGGACGCCTGATGGACCTGGCCTTGTGCCGGGCGCTCAACCTGAAATACGTCCGCCATTTCGTCATCGACGAGGTGGACGAAATGCTCGCCCTCGGATTCCGCGCCCAATTGACCACCATCCTCGACCTGCTGCCCCGCAAACGCCAAAACCTGCTGTTTTCCGCCACCATGACAGAGGAGGTAGACGAAATGATCAATACGTTTTTCAACGCGCCGGTCAATGTCGAGCCCGTACGAGCAGGCACCCCGCTGGAACGTATCAAACAAAGCGCATACCCGACGCCGAATTTTTTTACCAAACTCAACCTGCTCGAACACTTTTTGGCCGAGGATGAATCGATGAGCAAGGTGCTGATTTTCGGGGCTTCCAAAAAAATGGCCAACCTCATCCACCAACACCTGGAGGCGGCCTTCCCCGAACAATTTGAACTGATCCACTCCAATAAATCACAAAATTTCCGGCTGAATGCCGTGGTCAAGTTTGAAAAAAGACTCTGCCGCGGACTCATCGCCACCGACCTGCTCGCGCGCGGACTAGATGTGAGCGATGTGACGCACGTCATCAATGTGGATACGCCCGACGAGCCGGAAACCTACATTCACCGCATCGGGCGCACAGGCCGGGCCGACCGCGAAGGAGCATCCTTGTTGTTTTTCACGGAAGCGGAGCAACCTGCCCTTGCCGACATCGAAACCCTGATGGGGCAGCCAATCCCGCTGCTGCCGCTGCCTGAGGAGGTGCAAATTTCCACCCAACTGACCGAAGAAGAACGGTATCCCGACGGCGTAAAGAACTATCTC
>CAUJEY010000243.1 GCA_963169325.1 Bacteroidota bacterium | reverse complement strand
ACCGATCACCCGCAACTGCGCGGCGACGGCGTCAAAATCCGCAACCCATACAATGCCGGCGCCCGCAATACGGATGTATCACCGTTTATCCGTTACAGCGACGGGTCGTTCGGCGTGGTCAGCCACGGCACCTCCTGCGCTGCTGTGGCTGCCGGCGCCTGGGACGCACAAGGTATCTTCGGTGCGGCGCCAAATTCCCGGCTTATCCTGATCAAACTGGATGTGCTGAGCGACGAAGCCATCAAAAATGCCTTCGAACACGCCCTCCTGAACGGCGCGGACATCATTTCCTGTAGCCTGGGTTACCCGAAACCCGTCCCGTTGTCCACCTATGTGACCAATTATATCCGAAAAGTCGCGCAGGAAGGCCGCGGCGGTCGCGGTATCCCCATGTTTTTTGCCGCAGGCAATGCCAATCCAGCCTCCAACAACGTACCCAGGGCCATCAGCGATTTCGCCGCACACCCGGACGGAATATGTGTGACGGCCTCCAACAGCCTCGACCAGCGCGCCGGCTATTCTTTCTACGGCGCCAATGCTTTTCTTTGTGCGCCTACGAACGGCGATGCCGGGGTGGGCATCACTACTGCCACCTGCGACCTCGGGGCCGACGGCCGCTCCGTGGTGTTGGGCTATACCAGCGGATTCGGCGGTACCTCCAGCGCCACCCCATTGGCCGCCGGAATTTGCGCCCTCATGCTCACCGCAAACCCGGACCTCCGCGTGAGCGATATCAAAAACATCCTGCGGCAAACGGTGGACAAAATTGGCTCCTCCGGCACTTACAATGCCCAGGGCCATTCCATTTACTACGGCTATGGCCGCATAAATGCCTTGCGGGCAGTGCAAATGGCCCATTCTATGAAGGGCAGCACGGCCAGCACAGGGAATACCGGAAATACCGGTAGCACAGGCACGGTTACGCCCCCGGCATCCTCCGTGTCGCGCGGTCGCGTCACTTCCCCGACCCTGAACGTGCGCAGCGGCCCCTCTACCGGCTACGGAAAAGTAGCCACCCTGACGCAGGGCAATATCGTCAACCTGTTGGAAAAAGTAGGCGGCTGGTGGCGCATCGGCGCCGGCCAATTCGTCAGCGGCGATTATATAACCGTATTGCCGGCCTCGTCCACCTCCACGACCTCTTCCGTACGCCGGGGCAAGGTTGTGTCCTCTACCCTGAACGTACGCAGTGGCCCCTCCACTGGCAATCCGAAAGTGGCTACGCTGAAGTTGGGCAACATCGTGAATATTTTGGAAAAAACCGGAGATGGCTGGATACGTATCGCCGACCGGCAGTGGGTGTCAGGGGTGTATATCAGGGAGGTTTAAAAATTATAGACTATGCTGTTGTCAAAAGTCGTCTGTTATGGGGAAGTCCTTTGGGATTTGCTACCCACCGGAAAAATTGCCGGCGGTGCGCCGATGAACGCAGCGTACCATATAAACAACCTGGGCTTGTCGGCCACGATGATCAGCCGGATAGGGGCGGATGATTTGGGCAGGGAGTTGCTGGCTTTTCTGAACGATAAAGGGGTCTCGACCCGGTATGTGCAAACCGACCCGTTGCTGCCAACCGGCATCGTGAACGTGACGCTGAACAGCAAGGGATCCCCTGCCTACGAAATTGTGCAGCCCGTTGCCTGGGACAATATCCAACCGGATGAGAACCTGCACGATATCGTGAAGAAGGCCGATGCACTGGTTTTTGGCAGCCTCGCCTGCCGCTCCGAACGCAGCAAAAATACCCTGCTCGAACTGCTTGACGTGGCAACCCTGCGGGTTTTCGATACCAACCTTCGCAGCCCTTTTTACGCACAAAGTCTGTTGGAAGAACTGCTTTCCAAAACAGATATCGCCAAGATGAACGACGAGGAGTTGGCCATTATCGCCGGCTGGAATGGGGTGCAGGCCGACGAGGCAACACAGATGCAGTTCCTGAAACAAAAATTCGGACTGGAGCGGCTCATCCTGACCAAGGGCGCAAGTGGCGCTGCATGCTTCGACGAATCAGGCTATCACAGCCATCCCGGCTTCCCGGTGCAGGTACGGGATACGATCGGCAGCGGCGATGCTTTTCTGGCTGCTTTCCTGAGCAAAATGCTCGCCGGCGCCGACAGTCCCGAATGCCTCGAATTTGCCTGTGCACTCGGCGCACTGGTGGCCACTAAACAGGGCGGAACGCCGGACGTAGACACCCTGGACATTCAAAAATTAATCAAGTAGAAATCCAAGTTATATGGCCAGAAATAACACACTGATTCTGTTGCTCTGCTTCGTTGGCGGCCTGCTCTGTTCCTGCGGGGGGAAACCGAGTGCGTCGCAGCAGACAGCGGCCGATTCCGTAAATACGACCGCTTATGCGGAGCAACACCGCCCCCAGTTCCACTTTTCGCCGCCACAACAATGGATGAACGACCCTAACGGAATGGTCTATTTCGAAGGCGAGTACCATTTCTTTTACCAGCATTACCCCGACAGCAACGTGTGGGGCCCCATGCACTGGGCCCACGCCGTCAGCCCTGACATGGTGCATTGGGAAAATCTGCCGATCGCGCTTTACCCCGATTCGCTGGGCTATATTTTCTCTGGCAGCGCGGTGGTGGACTGGAACAATACCAGTGGTTTTGGCCAGAACGGCAAGCCGCCGTTGGTGGCTATTTATACGTATCACAACATGCCGGCGGAAAAAGCCGGCCGGCAGGATTTCCAAACCCAGGCCATTGCTTACAGCAACGACCGGGGCCGCACCTGGGTTAAATATACCGGCAACCCTGTGTTGTCCAATCCGGAAAAAGACCGGGACTTCCGCGACCCGAAGGTGATCTGGGATGATGACTCCAAACAATGGGTCATGGCGCTTGCAGTGGGCGAACACGCCGAATTCTGGGGGAGCCAGGACCTGAAAAAGTGGATGCACCTCAGCGATTTCGGCAAAGAATGGGGTACCCACGGCGGAGTCTGGGAATGCCCGGATTTATTCCCGATGACAGTGGAAGGTTCCGGCGAGCAGAAATGGGTGTTGATCATGAACATCAATCCGGGCGGCCCCAACGGCGGCTCCGCTACACAGTATTTTGTGGGCGATTTTGATGGCAAAACCTTCCGACTCGATCCCGGCTTTGCTCCTGCGGTCAGCAACGGCAAGGCCGTCTGGCTTGAATACGGCCGCGACAATTACGCCGGCGTCACCTGGTCGGACGTGCCGAAATCCGACGGTCGTCGCCTGCTGATCGGCTGGATGAGCAACTGGGACTACGCCACCGTAGTGCCCACCACGGCCTGGCGCAGTGCCGCCACCCTCGCCCGGAGCCTGACTTTGGTTAAAACAACGGCGGGGTACCGCCTCCGCTCCCAGCCCGTCCGGGAGTTGGAAGCACTCCGGGTAAAATCCCACGATCTGGCGGCAACGGAAATTTCCGCGCCGATCGATCTGACCGGAACAATCGGTTTCCCGCCCACCCTGTCTGAAATGGAACTGACGTTCGAACTGAACGACGGCGCTTCCGGCACTTTTGGCGTAGAGTTGTCCAACAGTAAAAACGAACGTTACCGCATCGGCTACAATGCTGCCTCGGGTCAGTATTTCAGTGACCGGACAAAGGCGTGGGATGCTTCCTTTTCCGACAAGTTCGCCACCGGAGCACACCTTGCGCCGCGGCCTTCCAAGGATAAAACCGTCCGGTTGCACCTCTTTTTCGATGCCGCTTCGGCCGAGTTGTTTGCCGATAACGGCGAAACCGTGATGACGGAAATTTTCTTCCCCAGCGAGGATTTCGATAGGGTCAAACTATTTGCCGAAGGCGGCAAGGCGCGGCTGATAAATGGGAGGGTTCATCAATTAAAAAGCATTTGGCGATAGCCGTTATTGGACATGAAACAACGCTCTTTCCCTTACACTTTAGTGTTTCTTTATCTGCTATCATTTTGCTCCTGCAAAAAAGAAAATGAAAAAAGCACCAGCGATTTGCTTCTTGGTACATGGACAATTTCCGAATTGAAGGAGGACCTCAATAACGATGGCGATTTTAATGATAATAATGAGGATCAGTTGAATAGTTGTGTTGGTGATAATGTCCTGACCTTCCATTCCGGCGGCGAACTTATTATCAACCAGGGCGCCCTCAAATGTGACCCTAATGAAGAACCATCGCTCACCGGCAGCTGGTTGCTTTCCGATGACGAAAAAATACTGACTTTAATTGATGATACCTACACTTCTGCCTTAGCGTTATTTTCGCTCACCCCTAACCAAATGGAACTACATGAAATAGAAGAGGGGCGGATTGAGATGTTGATTGTGTTGGAAAAATAAATTTTAAGGCAAAAACGCAAAAACGCAAAAACGCAAAAACGCAAGGTTTTACTCTTCAAAATGCCGGATAGCGCGCTCCTGCAGCGGTCGGACCGGGCGGAAGTTTTCATGCATGGTTGCCTCGAACACACCGATTTGTTCGGCAGAAGCCTCCACCGGATTTTCCAGCACAAACCAGATGACGTTTTGTGTACAGGGTGGGGTGGTGAGCGAACCGGGATAGGTAAAATAGCTCCGGTTGCTTGGAAATACCTCCGCCGGGTTGTATTCGTCGGATGAGCTATGCTTCGTCGTAGTTTTATTGGGCAAATGGTCCATAAACCGGCTCAAAAACGCATTTTCCGCACCTTCTTCGAATAAAACGCCGACAACGACGCGGTTCCCCGCCGCATCCTCGTGTACCAGGTGCATTTCCATGCCGGCGAAGGTGCCGTCTACGGCGTGTTCGCTGTGGGTGTGAAAATGGAACTGTTGCAGTTTGTAGCTCGTCCCGTTCAGGTTGAGCGTACAGTTGCCTTTTTTCGTTTCGAACTCGATGGTATGGCCGTTAAATTCGATCTCGGTTTCGAGGTCGGAATAATTGAAGGCGATCGCTTTCAGGGCTGGATCGGGCAGGGCGGCCGTGAGGTTTACGGGCGATTGGAAAATACCGCTGCATTCGGCGTAATCGTCGCAAAGCGACATCCAGTGGTCCGGTCCGGTAACGCCTTCGTACTCCCATTTCTGGCAGGATTCGTCGGTGGATTTGTCTTTTTTACAGGAATAGGCGCCTGTAAGCAGAAAGATGAATACAATGGTTTTAACAAGGGTGAAGGGTTGAAGATGTAGAACGGTTGTCATAGGTGCGTTAAATTGAACGGATGAATAATATTTTAACAGATAAGGAAGCCCTCGCTGTTCGTGGCTAAGGTAGCTGTATTTTAAATCGCTTTCAGATGTTCAGGAAACCCGGCTAATCATCACAACTTCTTCGTTTTCCCACCATGCTTCCCATTGTGCTTTCATGGCCGTGACGAATGCATAACCATATTTTTCGTGGAGATAGCAGAAGCTAACCGCGTCTTGCCGGACAGTTGTTCTACCCATAAAATTATCCAGCGTACCCTTCGATTGAACGTAAAGTATGGCGGATACAAAATGCTCGGGTGGTGCGTATGTCATATGGAACAACATATTTTCATCCCTAAAGCGCTCGTACACCTCCCCAAAGTTAGCCTTAGGGGCGGTGGGTAAGGTTTTCAGCAGAGCCGCTGCTGCCAATGGCTGAATCAGACCTGCCTGACTGCGATGCTTTTGCTCGGGCAATAAGGGGAGCACTGTGGTTTTCAAGGCATACGCTATTTGCGCAGCAGTAGCCTCCGGTACCAGCGACATCAATTGAGCCGCCACCCCCGATACAAAAGCGGTTGCCCCGCTCGTGCCCGTATTTCCTTCGTAAAATCCCTCCCCCTGACGAATGGAACGAAGGGTACACAAACCCAAAATGTCGGGCTTGTGACAATGCATAAACTCGTTTTTACTCCCTGAAAAAGGCAAGGCTTTTCCTGTTTCGTCGGCCGCACCTACGGAAAGCACTTCAGGATATGCGCCAGGGCTGCAAAATTGCCCCGCGCCTCCGTTGCCGATGGCGGCGACAACCAATACACCTTTTTGGCAGAGTGCCCGAATAAGAGGTTGAAAAACAGGGTTCCAGCCTGAAATACCAATAGAAAGATTGACAATCCGGACCGGTTCTTCCAACATCCAGACCAAGCCCGATAGAATTCTGGCAATTTGATGCCCGGATTCAATAACAGCGGCTGCCAACAGTTCTGCTGTCGGCGCTGCCCCTCCTGCCCAATTCGCGGTAGCCCTTCCTGCTAATAATCCTGCCATGACCGTTCCATGCCCCGTCGTATCGTGAGGCGCAACTGCTTCATCGTAGATACCTTTGTAGTCGTAAAAACGATAATCCCGAATCGCATCCTTGAAGGCGGGATGCTGTGGGTCAATGCCGCTATCAAGGTGACCAACCAAAATACCCTCACCACGACCGGCCGAATCCTGAACGGCATCAGCCGGTCGTGGAAAATCCCGAGCATAAACATCTTTACACATCTGCATAACAACCTCTGGCAATGGATATACCACCCTCAAAAAGGCGGGGAATAGCATTTAGCCCTGTGCCTACCAAAACAGGAGCAGGATGTTTAAAAAGAAACAGTACTTTGCCAATGTTTGGGAGTGGGCTGACAATAGAACCTATTGACCGTAAGGCTAATTTGACTTTCGCACCAGCATCATAGGCATCGCCTTTTTTCGATTCTTGAGTATCATTCTCATCGCCTTTTTTCGGTTTTTGGGTATCAATCACATCGAATACAATTTGTGCTATATTCACGCCAAAATTGACGACACCCAGACCACAAGTAAGAACCTTTGCTCCTGTTCCTACAACATTTTTCACAGCTTCCGACCCCCAGGTAGCACATCCCCAGTCTGCGAGACCGATTGCATTGTATAAAAATTGGCAATACCATACAGTAGAAGCAAATCCATCCTTGACATTGTCATAAGAGTCGTTCCATACTCTATCGTCATCTTTATTCGAGATTAATGGCACGCTAAAACCTTGTGTAAAGAAACCAAGTATGTTTACCGCAATGGGTACGATGTGAGACGGTTCACTGATACTAAACATATCTACTCCTTTAGTCGGAGGATTAGGCGGAGGGGGCGGAGTATTAGGCGGAGTTTTTGACTTAAAGAGGCCGTATTCATGTTTGGCGCCTACAAAATCGTTCAAAGTATCCACTGCTCCCAATACGAAGTGTGAAACACCAAGGATGATGGACATAGCCTGTACTCCTCCCTTCATAGCAACTGTCCCGGTTGCATTTATCATTTCTTTAGGCGCTTTTCCATGAGCAATTTTGCAAATAATCGTCGCCGGTGCAGCAACCAACAAACTGGTTACGCTTAAAAGCGTGAGATCGGTATTCGTGACCTCTTTGTAAAGGTCTGAGAGAAGAGGAATATCTATCTTCTGATTGCAAGCCGTTTGGAAAAGCGTGATTACAGCTTCAAAAACTTTGATCAAGATGGATGACAAGGCTTTAACCATAGCAAATCCAGTCAACAACAGTGCTTTCGCAATAGAAAGTAATCCGCCGATGATGTATTTGATCGCTTCTTTGCCCGCCGTCACCGCAGACGCCAACATCTCTAAACCGTCCAGGAAGGTATTGATGATCTGCGCTCCATATTGCTCTGCCAAATTTCCTAAGATGTTTTTTAATTCATCCAATACCTCCAGGAATTTTTTAACATCTTGTTCGTTGCCGGCCGTAGAGGCTGCCACGCCGTTAGGTGATGCGGTGTTACCTTCGCCGCCAAATATTTTATCCATGAACCAGGCCAACTTATCCATAGCCTCTTCCATGAAGTTGTTTTCCTCATCTTTTGGTGTGTTCATTCCAGCCCCATAATCATCCATCATTTCATCAATAGCCTCCATTGCCCTGCCCTCAAATTTGTCTAAGAGTTTCCTGATTTCTCCTTCCATTTTTGGAATAACATTCTTCCTGATCCCATCTATACTACTGTTAAAATATTGCACCAAAATTTCTTGCGTATCCAAAATATCCTGCCAGTTGAAAAGGTCCTTTAAAAAGTCAATCACTTTTTCAACTGATTCCACCACTTTGGTAACAATCAACTCTATACAGTCGGCGACTTTATCTACGGTGTCAACCGTAAACTCAATAATTTCACCGCCCAAATCAATCGTAGCTTTAAAAACGGTCTCGCCCACAGAAAGCCCCTCGTCCACAACATCTTCTACCAGAGCAATTGCCTTGCTGGGCAGTTTAAGAGCTGCGGATGTAGTATCAGAAGCAAACTCTCCGACATCCTTCGCGCCTGATTTCACAAGATTAACTGCCGAAACTCCCGTAGTCGCTACTACTTGTGCGGTGTCTTTAGCGGTATCGGCAACTGCTGATACACCTTTCCTGGCTACGTCGGCAGTCACTTCAGCTGCTTCTTCTACCTTTTTTTTGACGGCTTTTACGGGTTGTATAACGAGATTGGTTGCACCCTTTGCGAGTTTTTTTAATGAACCAAACCCAAACTGACCTACCTCTGTATCCAAATTTCTTCGCTTAACAGTTGTGTCGTTTTCACGAGTAGCAGCCTTCGCCTCGTCGGGTGAAAGCGGCTGGAAAACCTGTTGGTCATTACCTGCACTTTCCCCGTTTTTGAAATTCACCCCCCAGGTATCGTATTGCATGCCTTTGGGGGCAACATACAGGTCTTTGGTCTGACCATGCGCCTTCGTCGCATGCACCGCGGGTATGGTATTGGCTAAGTTTTGAACAGCCGTTTGCACACCTTCTAATTGTTGATCCGTATAATTGCCGTTGATGCCCAGTTTGGCTTTGTTCCTGGCGAATGCGCCTGCTTCCAATTTAGCCAATTTTTTATGGGCGTCCACATCCTGAAAAACAAAAAATCGCTCACTCGTGTGCATGGTGTCCGTGCGCAGCATTAAAATGGATTCCCGAAGTTTTGTAGCCGGGGTAGTCAGTACGATTTGTTTCGTACTGCTTATGTGAATTCGGGCGTGCCTGACCGGATCAACCGTGTATTCTTTATTGCCAACTGTAAATTTGGTTTCTTCCGTGGCAAAAATATCCACCGCCGAAACCACCGTGGGGAAACTGAGGGTGGTTCGAAAAACGGATCGGTAACTAATTGTATTCTTTCCTCCGTTAGGTGTAATGACGGGCTCCTCCGTCAGGCGGGAAATGGCCGAAATACCGGACGCCAACTCCGGCGTAATAGTTGAAATCTGAAAAGACGACATCGAGTATTTGATATCAGTCTCCGAGAGATCCGGCGTGTCCATATAAAAAACATCATTTTCCCCTCCAAATTTATAATCCTTAAAAGCGGTCAATGCCGTGCCCGGCCCTAATTTGATGGACTGAACCTTGTCATTGATCTCTTGGATGGCACCATAGACATCTTTGTGAAAGATATAGGCCGTTCCTTTATAATTCGGTTGTGTAAACAGCGCAACTTCACCGGGCCATAACTGGTCCGGCGCCCGCTCGGTTTGCGAGATGATCTGAGGATTTATTTGTATGGTCTGACTATCTCTGCTGCTGTAAAGAATTTTTTCGTCCAAAAAAGTATTAGACGTTTGTTCTCTGAAAACATAGATATGGCCAATTCTGGCATCCCCGATGACCAACCTGTTATTCGATTTCGATTTCGGCGCCATGTGACCCTTGAGTTCTTCCTCGCCCTTAAAGTTCATCCAATAAACATCAATGTCAAAACCGGATAAATTTTCAAAAGTGACCCTGTTCGCCTGCGGAGAATATACAGAACGAAGAGTGATGCCTGAAAACTCAAAGCGCAGGGGGGGTACCGTACTCACAAAATAACCGACCACTGTTCCACTATCGGCTTCCTGTAAATAAAACGGCTGCCCGACGATGACATCGGATAGTTTTTTTGACATTCGCGATTTTAATTCAGTCACTTTTTGGGGGCTGCCGTTGGTATCAAACTTAAAGACCTCTACTTTGAATACGGATAAATTGATAATTTCTACTGCTGTTTTCCGAGCGGATTCAGGGGCTTTTAGTTGAATATCCAAATTTTGCACCGGCGCCGTACCGGGCACATATAGCTCTATTTCCGCCTGTGACTGAAACTCCCTGATCCGGACGGGCGTGGCGTTTTGGTTCGTCATCTGATAAGACTCCTCGGGGGGCATAGTCTTCAGGAATTCTTCCTGGTGTGCTGCCGTAACTTTATACAAGTCCACGGCAAACGGAAGTTTGTTCCTGAAATTGATTTTTACTTCGGGCTGCCCTTCTTTGGGCGTGACGCCAAAACCCCGGATATCCACCACTTCGTCCCGCTGTTTCACATAAATGCGCTCTATGATCCGGCCGCTTCGCCGGTCTTTGATGATCCAGGGGTGTGTCAAATACGTTTCCAGGCGCGTGGCGCCTCCCGGAGCGATTTCTGTGATTTTTTGCTCTTTGCCATCATAGTCCAACCAAAATACATCCAGCAAGATACTCGTCCGATTATAGATGGAAAGTTTTGCGGCATGTTGGCTGTTCCATGACTTGAGTTGGATGTCATAGTTAAATATTCCATCGCCGTGAGGCACCACCAACTGGGCAATACGATGATTGCTATACTTATCCCTGGCTTCCAGTGTTTTTCCTACCTGGATGGTAAAATCTTTAGCGCCTCCCGGAGGTATGGCGCCTAAAACATCGCCGAGGCGCTCATCCGTTGTCTTCTCCTGAATGTTGACTTCAAAGGGGGATTGATTGCTCAGCCTGACAGTTCTGGTCTTGCTTTCCGCCAAAATGGCTTGTCCCAAATGATTGCCGTTGATGTTGTAGGTGCCGGCTTCCCCTATGACCGTTTGATGGATCATTCCGGTCTCCTCATCTCCAAATTTTGCGGTAAATTGCCACTCCGCGCCTTTGTACGAATAACGGGTGAAGATGTCGTGCGGGGCTATTTCGCCAAAGAAATGCCTTTCACCGTTTACCACCAGGTATGCCTTCAATAATAAGTTCATTTGGTTGTAAAAGGATACTTCAAAGCCTTCCTTTTTATAATATATAAATACATTTTGTTTATCTTCTGTGCTAGGAAAATAATCGTAATTATCACTCCATTCGTAATGATAAGATGTAACGCCATAAGAAAGCACCTCTCCTGTATGAGAATTAATCTCCTTAATTCCACCAACGTCAATCCATGCAAGTCCAATTCCTCGGTTGGAAATAACTGTCTTTTTATTTAAACAATTAATGAATCGAAGGGTGACCGGTTTGATATTTTTTAATGGCGCTACCGAGGGATTATCTCTATAAGAATAGGTCACTTGGCCATATATATTAGGTTTAGGAGGAGGGAAGTAATCGACTATCTGTCCGCTGTAGGCATCACGCAAAATATGAGGCTGGTTCACGGAACAATAGAACGCTTCTTCCGAATAAGATTTAATTAATCCAACCCTGTAAAAATTGACTGAATCAAATCTTTCCAGGTATAAATCCAGATTTGATGTATTTTCAACACGCATTTGACCGTAAGTAATACTTTCCTCTTTTGAGAATTTAATTTCGTGTACTACTCCATCAGGAAAGGCGGGGTCATATGTATACCTTGGGCTTAGTTCAGGTGGTCTACGTCCGATACGGCTGCAAAAACAATAAACCGGATATCTGGATGCCTTGTCAGCTTCAATTGTCAGCGTGTCATTTGGCCAAATGACGCCAACAACTCTTTCATTGTCCGGGAAGTCGAGGTGTACAGCCACCGCTATGTTTATGCAATTTTTGAATTGTATTGTCTTGCCCATAAAATTAATTTTTGATAATAAATGATTACGTTTCGTTACAGTTTTTGAATAGTTTGAGAAGATGCGTGATACTCCTACTCCACCGGCGTTTCAATATTCGCCACCGCCACCCACTGCTGGTTCCAGTTGCCGAAGGGGAACTTCTCGTGCTGTTTTCCGGTGGTTGCGCCGCAATCGCAGTTGCCGCCGGAGGCCGAGGCGGGGTTTTTCGTGTTTCTGCCGTGCATCATGGTGTATTTGATCACGTTGCCGGCATCATCTTTCACCACGGATACCACGGTGGCGATGTGCATGATCACGCCTTTGGGGACACCGCTTGGGGGGCCGGCTAAGAGGTCAATGTTCATATTGGAATAGTGCTGGTCGGTGTTGGCAAAAAACATGACGCTTCCGGGGTGAATCCGGTTAGCCTCCGCTTTCCCGTCCTCCACGATGTGCAGGTTGCCGTGCTCGTGGTACCAACGGGCAATGCCGCGGGAGGAACGGTGCTCGTTGGCATTGGGAAAGGTGTACTTCGATTTGTCGGCCAGGGCGGGAATCCTTGCCTTAAGGCTGTCGGTGATGCGCAGGAAAATGCCGGAACAATCCTGCAGCGCGGGCCCGCCCACGATGTAAGGCAATTGTTGCGCCGTGATGGACTCCGATATGTAAATCAGTTGCGTGCCTATTTTATTTTCGCTGAGGGTTCGGTTGGGAAGATCATCTGTGTTGCCGGCAGGAGTGGCAGGAGTGGTGGCAGGAGTAGGGGGGGCGGCGGTATCCGTTGCCGCGGGCTGGGTAGCATCAGCCGAATTGTCTGTTTGAGCCGGCATAGGGGCGGTGGCGGCAGGCGCCGACTCGGGCGCAGCAGATTTTTCTGCCGCGGGCTTGGAGTTGCACCCGAAAGAGAAAAGCGCGAGTGCCGCGAGGGCGAATGCCCCGGAGAAAGATAACCTTAATGACTGCATGGTCAGGCGACGTTTTTAAGTGAAAGGACTGAACGTCCGGTAGTTCTGGCTAAAAATGTACAGGGCAAATACGCACATGCCCGATCGATGCCGAAATATGTTATAAATGTCTCCCGGCCGCCAAAGACATTTTAGAGCGCTTACCACAAAAAAAAGTTAATAATTCGGCCAATTTATAAGTTTAAATATTTGATTGCCTTATGTTTACCGGCACATATCTACCACAAGTATGGCTGCCATTTTTTCCACAAAATTTTTTCGCATCCTCCAAACCATGGAGCCGGTGGAGTTAAAAGATTTTGAGACTTGGCTCCAATCCCCCTGGTGCAACACCAACAAAAACCTGATCCGGCTCCTGACCCGGCTCAAGCCGTATTACCCCGGTTTTTCGGATACCAAACTGACCAAAGAAAAATTGTTCCGTCAGGTGCTGCCCGACGGAAAATTCAGCGAGCGCCGGATGAACAACCTCTTGTCGGAAGCCTACTTAGCGGCAGAAAAATTTCTCGTTTTCCAGCGCTTCTCCGGTGAACACCACTTGCAAAAAGAACTCCTGATACAGGAATTCCAGAGCCGGGAGCTCGACGACTGGTTTTTCCGGGATGCCTGCTGCGAAATCGACCGGCTGGAGTCCAGGGAAGTAAAAGACTGGAAAGACCACTTGAGCTTACTGCGCCTGCACCGCCGGATGTACCACCACCCCGGCCAGGGGCTGCGCGGGCAAGCGGGTCATGCGACGGTCGTGCAGATGGGCGCGCAGATCGACCTGCTTTACCTGCTGGAAAAAGCGGCCGTCATCAACGAAATGATCTTTCGAAACCGGCTCTTCGAAGAGGAACCCCATGACGTGCCGTCGGAATTAAATAAATGGTTTACCGCGGCCGACGGCATCCGGCACCCCGCGCTGGAGCTGTACCGGATGCGTTTTGCCGATGCCGGGGAAGAAAACCTGCTCCCGCAATTCCTGCAACTGCAGACCGCCTTTCTGGAGCGCTTCGACGCGCTGAATGCGCGGGAACAAAACATACATCTTTTGTCGCTGCTGAACGACGCCAAACAGCTGATAAAAACCGGCGCCCTCGATATCACCGAGAGCCTGCCGCTCTATCAATTGGGCCTGACCACGGGCGCCGTTTTGAATCAGGGAAAGATGACGAGCAATACCTATTTGACGATCGTGACCGCGAGTAATACAAAAGGAACCTTCGATTTTACCGGCCACTTTACCGGCACGTATACGGTTTGCCTCGCCGAAGAAGTCCGGGACGATTGCGCCCGATGGGCCGACGCCCATACCGCCTACTGGCGCAACGGCCCGGAGTCCTGCCTGGCTATTTTACAAGGGTATGAATTTAGAGCGCCAAACTTTCAACTGATCGGCCGGGTACTGGCTACCCAGGCGTATTTCGATCTTTACCTGAAGGATGCATCTTATCATGCCTATCTGTTCCATTCCTTCGACACCTTCGAAAAATGGCTGAACCGGGATAAGATTTGGTCGAAGTCCAACATGACCGCTTTTCTGCGGTTCGTACAAATATCCCGGACGCTGGCTAAATATTATACCGATCCCGATCCCGATCCTAAAAATCTGGAAAACATCCTGGACCAGGAACTAAACATACAGGCCTTGAATTGGCTGAAATTGAAACGTGAAGAAGTGTTGCGTTTAAAAACGAAGCGGCCGTCCAGCATATAGACGGCCACTTCAGTTCAATTTACCACAAGGTCTTCTGTCACGATTCCCATGCCGGAAACCAGCGGCAGCTCGCGACTGACGATGAGTGTTTTTTTTACTTTCATAGGCAAGATGGAATGTTAAGGAACGGATGAACAAGAACTCGTCCGGTCTGCCGGTAACTGGCAAACAGATTCCAATGCGAGGACGGAACAGGGCAAAAATATCCCCTCCTAACAGGCCAAATCCGTCAACTTTGTAGCTAAATCCGTCAAAATGCGGGTTGGAAAGGCAAAATACCTCTGGTCAGGCCTGTAGCCACGCCGAGGGCAACTTCCCAAACCGCGCCCGGAAGCTCCGCGCCAAGGCGCGCGCGTCGGCATAACCTACCCTGGAAGCTACCTCGGTCACAGAATTGCACACCCGGTTTTCCAGCAAGCGCCGGGCCTCCTCCAGCCGGACCTCCTGCAGGTACTGCATCGGCGTAAGCCCGACCAGGCGTTTCAGCTGGCGCAGCAGGGTGGATTCGCTCATGGCGAATTCGTATGCGAGTGCCGAGACGCTGAGTATATCGCTGGAAAAATGTTTTTGGACGTAAGCCTCGAAGGTTTCCAGCCATTCCCGGTCGGGCAACGACATCACCGGGCGAGGCATTTCCACCCCGGCTTCGGCGGCGACTTCTTGTTGCCGGGCGGCTTGGTTTTTCAGCAGGTTTTCGATGCGCGCCAGCAGTTCTTCCTCGTCGAAGGGTTTGGTCAGGTAATCGTCCACGCCGATGCGCAGGGCTTTGAGTCTGTCCTGCGCTTCCGCCCGGGCAGTGAGCATAATAACGGGGATGTGCCGGGTGACGTCGTCGGATTTGAGTCGCTCCAGGAGTTGGTAGCCGTCCATGACGGGCATCATGAGGTCGGAGAGTACCAGTTGGCAATTGGCATCAGGCAATAGGCTGTCGAGAGCGGCCTGCCCATGTCCGGCAGTAACAACATTATATTTTTCAGACAGGATCAGCCGGATGTACTCTTGCAGGTCGGGATTGTCTTCCACCACCAGGATAGTGGGTTTGGGCGAATCGGCCGCGGGGTGCGGCCGCGTTTCCGGCAAGGCAGCGACAAAGCCGGGCGCCGGCGCCGGGCCTGTGTTGTGCGCAGTCGCGACAATTTCTACCTGGTGATCTTCACCGGCGTTTTGCAGCGCCTCCATTTGTACCACCTTCACCGGAAAAGCCACGCGAAAAACCGAACCCCGGCCCAAGGCGCTGTCGGCCGTTATCGTGCCGCCGAACAAGCGGGTGTACTCCTGGCACAGATTGAGACCGATGCCTGTGCCGCCCTCGGCGGGTTTGTCGGGGCGGTTGGTCTGAAAGAACCGGTTGAACACGTGCGGCAGGTCGTCGGGATGAATGCCGGGTCCGGTATCGGCAACGCTCAGGTGCAGTATCCCCCGTGAAATTTCCAGGGTTACCCCAATATTCCCGCCTTCGGGTGTGAACTTGAAGGCATTAGACAACAAATTGAACAAAATCTGCCGGCATTTTTCGCGGTCGAGGAGTGCGGTCGAACCGGGATCGACGCTCGTTTCGAACAAAAACCGGATGCGCTTTCGTTCGGCCAGCGATTCGAACTGGGCAGCGTAATTGCGGAAGAAGGGGAGCGGGGCCGTAGGCTCCGGGCGCAGTTCCATGTTACCCGTTTCCAGCTTGCGCAGGTCGAGTATCTCGTTGATCAGTTGCCGGAGCTGCTCGCCGTTGCGCCGGGCCATTTGCAGCAGCCGGTTTTCTTTTTCGGCGAGCCGGTTTTCTTTAAGCAGAATATCCACCGGGCCCAACAGCAGCGTGAGCGGGGTGCGCAGTTCGTGGCTTACGTTGGCGAAAAAACGGGATTTGGCGGCGTCGAGGGTTTTGAGTTGTTCGGTTTGCCGCTCAATGAGGTCGTACTGCGCTGCGATTCTCCTCCTGCCCTGCCGCTGCTTGTACAAGCCGAATAAAAGCGCCAGGGCCAACAACCCGGCCAGCCCGCCAATGACCATACTCGACCTCAACTGGTTTTTGCGCAGGCTCAGTTCGAGCGCCTGGTTTGTTTTTTCGGACTCTAGTTTTTCCCGTTCCAGCTGGATGTGATATTTCTCCATATCGAATCCTTCGGACAAACTGTCTAATATTGCCTGACGGGATATCATTTCGCGCGTGAAGCGGTAGGCATCCGCATAGTTTTTTTCGGCTTCGGCAATTTCCGCTTTCATCCCCAGGTACATGATTGCCCGGTCGTGCATATCCGTTGTATCCGCGATAGTATAGGCTTCATCCAGAAACCTTTTGGCTTCCGCGGCATTCCGGCGTTCCCATTCCAATTTGGCAAGGCGGAACAAGGCATAAATTTGCAGCCAGGTATCGTGGTGGGATTTGTCCGCAGATTGAAAAATGCCCAGGGCTTTCAGGTAGGCATTTTTGGCCTGATCGTATTTTTTTTCCTTTAGTAACAGGTCGGCCCGGCCGCTGGCTGCGTGAAAAGCAATATGATACTCCGGGGGCCGGAGGGGGGCGGACAAAGGTATTTTTTCAAGCGCCTCCACCTGTTCTCTCAGTTCATCGTCAAAGCCAAATTCTTCGCACACATATTTTATCCGGATCCGGAACCTGTTTGCGATATCCGTGTAGCCTGCCTCTATGGCCTGGTGTAGGATTTTTTTCATTTCCGGCAGCACATCCGCTGCCTCATTCAGGTACCACACGCGGCCTTCCAGTATCGTGGCCTTGGTCTGGATCACCATCTTGGCATTTCCTGCCTGTTCGTAAAGCGACAACAACTGTTCCTGATACAAGGCTTGCATCTTTTTGTTGCCCATAAAGCCATAAATTGCCGACAAACGTCCTGTTGCGCTGGTTTGTGCATCAATATCTTCATTTTCTCCGGCAAGATCGGCCATTTCTTTAGCCACCACGACCCCTGAAAAGTGTTTGAACCGCCCTTCCAAGTTTCGCAGCACAAAATCATAACTACGTTTGAGGCAATCGTAATCACCCTTACAATGGTTGCGCACTTCGTCTATGATAAAGTAACGGGCCGTGTCACTACCCGGCTGCCTCAGGCGGGCGGCGATGCGCGCCCAAAGCACGTCGGAGTCCCCGTTTACCTGTGCATGCAGATCAGCCGATCTCCAACTCCAAACAATAGCGATGAGCATCGCCATGCCCTTATAAAACATACCGGTAACAACTTTGCTTGATTTTACTTATTATAATGACAAACCGGCACGGAAATGAGCTTGCAAAGAACGGTAAATTTTTTCTTTTTGGGGATCAGGAGCAGCTATCGCCGCTTGCTATTTTCCAAACACAGAAAGGCTATTCGGCCGTTTGCACCAATTGAGTGTAACAGCAACGAAGTATTTACGGGATATAAAAGACCTGGTAGAAAAAGGTATCTTACAACAAACAGACGAAGGAGGAAGAAACGTCAATTACGAATTAACAGATTTTAATGCGTAAGGATAATAATCCGCACCTCCCGATGACCGGAGGCCTCCAACACTACCGTATACAACCCGTCGCCCAAATGGGCTTGCCGCATACTCAGCCGAACACTCGGTTCCCGCAAAACCTCCGGCTGTTGCTCCCAAACGAGGACACCCAACATGTCGTACACGGCTAAACGCAGCTGTTGACCGGCAAAATCACCCAAATCCAGGGTAACCCAATCGGTTGTGGGATTGGGCCGGATATTGAATACCGGCACAGGCTTGTCACTTGTGTTTCGGTCCTCACCCCCCGGCGCCACCGGCGGCAACGGCATCACCAAAATGGTTTGCGACAGGGTTTTGACATTCCCGCACATGTCCGTGGCAATCCAGGTCCTGGTGATCGAGTACTCCGTACTGCAATCGCCCGGCGTCTGCGTCTGGCCCTCGTAGGTTACCGTGGCCGGACTGCAATTATCCTGGGCCGTCAGCACCGGCACGCCGGGGATTTCGTCGCACGTCACCATGATGCTGGGTGGCGGGTTGTTGAAGGTGGGCGCCTGCGTATCCTGTACGAAAATGGTATGGCTCGCCGTAGCCGAGTTGCCACATTCGTCCTGTGCCCGCCAAACCCGGGTTATCGTGTAACTATAAGGGCAATTGCCGGCAACACTCGTTTGGCCCAGGAACGTTACCTGCACGTAACCGGCACAGGCATCCGTAGCCGTTGCGGTGCCGATGGGCGGCACGAGGCTGCTACATTGGATCGTCACATTGGCCGGCACACTCGTAAAGGCGGGCGTTTGAGTATCCTGTACGGTGATACGTTGTGTCGCAATGGCCCAGTTGCCGCAGTTGTCGGTAGCCCGCCAGGAGCGAACGAGCTGATACGAATTGGCACAGTTCAAATAGGTGCCGGACTGACCCAGATAGACCATCGTAACCGAAGCATCACAATTGTCGGTAGCCAAGGCGGTTCCGACCGTTGGCACAGGGCTGGAACATTCGATGGTCACTGGCGCGGGTACGCTGGTAAACACCGGTTTGGTGAGGTCGCGAACCGTAATTTTTTGCGAAGCGGTTTTGCTGTTGTTACAATTATCAACCGCCCGCCAGCGGCGGGTCAGCACGTAAGTGTCGGGGCAGGCGCCGGCGGTAGTAGTCTGACCTAAGTAGGTTATCGTGACCTGGGTATCGCAGTTGTCGGTCGCGGTGGGAGTGCCCACAGTCGGAATATTGCTGCACTCTACTGTAACGGCCGCCGGCGTACTGGTGAACACAGGAGCCTTGGTATCGCGTACCGTGATACGTTGCGTGGCGGTTTTAGTGTTGCCGCAGTTGTCAGTAGCCGTCCACTTGCGCGTGAGGATATAGGCATCCGGACAAGTGCCCGCCACAGTCGTCTGACCGTTGTATGCCATAGTAACCTGGGCGTCGCAGTTGTCGGTTGCTGCGGGAGTACCGACGGCCGGAATATTGCTACACTCGACGGTAACTGCCGCGGGTGTGCTGGTGAATACCGGCGCCTGGGTGTCTTGCACGGTGATGCGCTGCGTGGCCGTTTGGGTATTGCCCGAACCGTCGGTGGCCGTCCATTTACGCGTAATGAGGTAACTATCGGGACAAGAGCCACCCGTTATCGTCTGACCATTGTACGCTATCGTGACGCTACAGTTGTCGGTAGCCGTAGCCGTTCCGGGGCCCGGCACGGCATTACACTGAACCGTGACGGGGGCGGGCACACTGGTAAATACAGGTTTTTGCGTGTCAACAACCATCACGGTAGCGTTGCAACTTTTGGTATTCCCGTTGCCATCGTTCACTGTCAGGGCCACGATGCCCGTCCCCAAATGTGTACAGTTAAACAGATTTGGGATAACGGAAACCTGATTGACCGTACCGCAGTTGTCGGCACCGGATTGAAATACGTTAGCAGTAGTAATGCTGCCGGTGCCGGCATTGTCCAGCACAACCGTGGCATTTTTACAGGTAACGGATGGCGGGGTTATATCTTTTAAGGTCACGGAAAACGAACAGTCGGCCGTGTTTCCGGATGCATCGGTGGCAGTCAGGGTTACGGTCCGGGCGTCGTTGTGGCCGTTTAGGTTGGTATTACCGGCAGGGCTCTGCGATACGGCGATGGAAGCTGACGGAGTACAATTATCCGATTTGGAGGTCGGGGGCCAAATATCCAGCATACCGGAGCAATTGGCATCCGCGGAAACGGTTTGATTGGCCGGACAAGTAATTTTTGGCGGGATGGCATCCTGCACCGTAACCGTCGCCTGGCAGGTTTTGGAATAACCTTGCTGATCGGTGGCCGTGAGCGTCACGGTATTGTTTCCGATGTTTCCGCAGGCAAACAAATTCGGCACAACGCCGAGGCTTATGCCGCCGCAGTTGTCGGCGCCGGAATCAAATACATCCATGGCGGTAATCGTTGCCTGCGAGCCCACAAACGGAATCTCCTGCAAATTTACCGTAACATCTTTGCAAACCACCGTTGGTGCGGTCGTATCCTGCAAGGTCAGGGAAAACGAACAGGTAGCCGTGTTGTTCGAGCCATCGGTCACGGTCAGGGTGACGACCTGGCCGGAGTTGTGGCCATTCCAGACGGTATTACTTGCGGGACTTTGCGACACGGCGATGGAACCGTAGGGCGTACAATTGTCCCATTTCGTCACCGGCGCCCACGCGCCGACTGCGCCGGAACAGTTGCCATCGGCGAAAACAACCTGATTATCGGGGCAGTCCAGGGTGGGCGATATAGTGTCCCGAACCATGACGGAAGCCACACAGGTGCGGATAGTATTATTCAGATCGGTCACTGTAAGGGTCACCGGTAACGGTGTTCCCAGGTTGCTGCAATCCGCCGCGGCCGGGCTAATGCCGATAGACTGCAATCCGCAGTCGTAGGAGCTGCCATTGTCGATATCCGGTACCGCAATTTGCGCCTGACCGTTGTTGTCGAGCCAGATTTCGGGATTGGCTTTGCAAAGCGCCGCCGGCTCGGCACAACAATAGGTATTCGGGTCGCTTACCGTCACCGTTGCGGTGCAGGTATTAGTCAGTCCGTAATTGTCTGTGACGGTCAGGATGACGCTATTGGCGCCCAGGTGGCTACAAGTAAAAACCGTCGTATTGAGCGACAGGCCTTGCACGCCGCAATTGTCGGTCGAGTTGTTGTTGATCGCGGCAGCGGAAATAGTCGCCTGGTCATCCGGTTGTATCTCCACCGAAATATCTTTACAAAGCGCCTGCGGAACGGTAGTATCTATCCAGGTCACAGTAAACATACAACTGGCGGTCCGGATACCATCGTTTGCCGACAGGGTCACGGTGGTTTGGCCGGTATACGTCGCGATAGGCGTGTTCGCAGGCGGGTCTTGCATAACTACCGGTACGTTGCCCGAGCAACTGCTCGCCAACAGCGCGAGGGCCGTGTAATCGCCAATCACGCCGTTGCATACCTGCTGGTCTGCCGGACACGTAATCTCCAGCACCGGGTTATCCGTTATCGTCACGGTAAACGAACAGGAACGTGAATTGCCGGACAAGTCCGTAGCCGTGACATGAACCGTGGTGGCGCCCAGGCCGTTCAGGATGGTACCGGCCGGCGGTTGCTGCACGATGAGCAGCGCGGAATCGGGCGTGCAGTTGTCCGATATGGCGGCTACCTGGCGATAATCCGGTAACATCGTTTGGCAGTTCGCACCAACCGTGATGTTCTTATTGGCCGGGCAGGTCACGCTTGGTTTCAACGTTTCCGTGATCGTCACGGTGAAACTACAGGTGCTTTCTCCCATACCGTCGCCATCTGTGGCGGTATAGACGACGGTAGTCGTACCGGCCTCGAATTTTTGTCCGCCCGGCACCTGCCCTGTTCCGCTGCCGGTGGTAGCGCCGGACAATGCGTACATCAGTACAAAACCGCTGCAATTGTCCGATACCGTGGCAGCGGTGCCCGTTAGCGTACTGGAACAGCCGCTGCTCAGCACTTTCGATATGACGGCGGGGCAACTGACGGACGGGGCCTGGTTGTCGGTCACGGTCACCGTGAACGAGCAGGTGTACGGCGCAGGGTTGCTGCCGTCCGTCACAGAATATGTTGCCGTAGTGATGCCGGGCAGAAACGCCTGGTTGGCAGGGATTTGACCGGCGCCTATGCCTGTTGTGGCGCCTGTGAGGGTATAATTAACCAGAAATGAGGTGCAGTTATCCATCACCGACACTGCCGTACCCGGAGGGATGGCGGTGCAGGCGTCCAAATCGGTGCTGACGGCCGTGTTCGCCGGGCAGGTCACCGAAGGGGCTTCGTCGTCGGTGACCGTGACGGTAAAACTACAGGCACTGCTCAGTGTGCCGGATTCGTCGGTCACCGTGTAATGCACCGTAGTTTTGCCGGCCGCAAATATCTGGCCGGAGGGCAATTGCCCGCTGCCTTGCCCGGGAGTAGCCCCTTCCAAAACATAATTGATGTTGTATATCGCGCAATTGGCCGGGATGATGACCGACAAGTCGTCGGCTACCGTTGTGGTGCAATTGCCCGTACCGTCGTCGCTCGTGTTCGCCGTGGCTGCTGCCGGGCATTTCGCCGATGGCGGCGGGTCGTCTTTTACGGTAACGGTGATAACCTGGGATGACTTGTTTCCTGCCAGATCAGTTACTTGTACTTCTACTAAATAAGTGTTGTTACCGTCCGCGTCTAAGGGATTTTCAAAATCGGGCGTGAAGTTTTTCCAGTTCAAAATGCCCGTCAGGGAATCGACTTGGAACCGGCTGGAATCGGCGCCGCCGACAATATGGTATTTCAGGCCGTTGCCTTCGGAATTCAGGTCGTCCGATGCCTCGATGTCCACCAGGGCGCCGGGATTACAATTTGATTCCATATACCCGAGGTCGGACAGGGAGTAAATGAGCGGCCGGGGGCTGAGCGAAAAATACAGTACGATGGGTTGCTGGATGGTTCCGGCCAGTTTGTGGTGCAGAAACACGACGGTATCCTGCGACTCATACACCTTGGCCACGTCGCCAATGTAGGCCAGGAAGTAAAATTTGTCGCCAAGATAGGTATTGGAGTACAGGTTCATAAAATACAACACCTGCCCGCCGCCCGCCTGAATGGGCGTGGCATACCCACGTATCTGGTTGCCTGAAAAGGCCGCCACGTGGTTATTGGGTGCATTGTTCGGCATGCTGTCCGTTTCGATCCGGGCTACCATGCTCATGGAGAACTGGTAGTTTGCCGGATTCACATTCCAGCCGCCCGGTTGGGCCTGCGCCACCAGCGAAAAAAACGCCAAAATCAGCAACAATACCGGACGTGTATATTTCTTTTTCATTTTTTTCTTTTTGAAAAAAAACGATTGAAAAATGAAGGATTCCGTGGAGCACACGCGCCATAGCCTAACTCCAGGGTGTTTCATCGGCGGGGACGGGATGGGGGCATAGCCATCAACTTAAGGTTTTTTTCGTGGTATATAATTAATTATTAATGAATTACATGATTTAAGATTACATGATTTAAGATTACATGATTTAAGATTTACCCGTAGCATACACCTCTAACACTTGGCTAAGAATTTCCGGTACACTCTACGGACAAATCTTAAATCATGTAATCTTAAATCATGTAATCTTAAATCATATAATCTTAAATCATATAATCCATTCAATATCAATTGTTATCTTCTTAAGTTGATGGCTATGGGGGTTGGGGGAGGGGTTGAACAGACGAAGCAAAACACCAAGCAATTCAATTTACAACGCACTAAGAGGACTGTTCAAAAATCTGTGTCTATTGATCTTAGGTTATTTTTGTAAATACCTAATATTCAATTTTTTAAAGATTAAACAACAGTTTTTGAACAGTCCCCAAACCTCCAAACCTCCAAACCTCCAAACCCCCAAACCCCTTACCCTCCAAACCTTCTACTCCTTTACCACCTTCTGCACAGCCACACCTTCCGCCGTTTGTAGTCGTACGAAATACACGCCGGCGCTCCCGTCGGGCTGCCACTCGAAGGCATTCCAGCCTGGTCGGGCGTACTTGCGGAAGCGCTGTAATTCGCGGCCATGCAGGTCGGTGACTGTGAACTCTACTTCCTGGTCGCGCACGAGGTTGAACCGGATCAGTGCGACGTCGGAGAAGGGGTTGGGCTGCACGTCAAGCGTGAAGGCGGCAACTTTCCCGCCGTTTGTGCCGGTGGTTTTCGTGGTGAACGGCACGGGCGATTCCAGGTTGCCCTGGTGTAGTTGCGGTGCAAAGGCCATCGTTTCCGTCAGGTCGGCGATCTGCCCGGTAGCGGCATCGTACAGTTTGAAGCGCAGTTGTTCACCCGAGCCGTTGCCATACATCGTCAGGAAAAACAGGTGGGCGTTCAGCGGTTCCACGAAGAGGGCTTGCGCCGCGCCGCGCAACTCGTTGCCGGCAAACGCGCCGATTTCGTGACTTCCCAGCGTCGTGTTTTGCCCGGAATGGGCCAACATGCCCACGAGGGTCATCGAGTTTTCGTACATCGTTGGGTCCGGGTTCCAGAAATTACCCACTACCGTCGGTTCTCCGCGATTTTCTACGATTCCGTTCCGGACATTCGTTCTCGGAGGATAAGTCAACACGCCCGCGTTGGCTAATTTCAGTTGATACCCTTGCGGTGGCGTCAGGAACTTCAGGTTGCCGATCCAGCCGTAGGGCGGGATGTATTGCGAGAAGCCGTATTGCCCTTTGATCAGGTCGTTTGCGGTCGGGGTGATCGAGGCGAGGGCATCGTTCACGGAAAGCGGGTAGTTGGGCAGGTAGCCGATCCAGTTCCAACCGTTGCTGAGCGGGATATTCACCGAGGTCGGATCTATAGTGCTGCCCGTCATTTTGATCGTGTCGGGCTGGCCGGCGCGGATCTGGTACATGGTGGTGTTGAGCAGCGTGCTTATAGCGCCTATCCAGGGGGGGCCGTACATCGAGAATCCACTTTGTCCCTTGATGATGCCGTTGGCCGGGTGTTTCAGCGAGGCCAGCGCCGGGTTGAGGGCCGGGTCGGGGAATTGCAGGTTGAACGACACCCAGTTCCAGCCGTTGTTGAGCGGGATGTCGCGCAGCACGAGGCTGTTGGTGGAGAGCACCTTCGGGTTCACCGGCGTACCCAGCACATTGTCGGGCTGGAAGGTGAACGTATCCATGTTCAGGTTGTACCGCAGGCAGGCGGAAGCGTCCCAGATTTGAAAACTGATCGGGCTGTTCACCTCGGCGGATTCCCCGTAAATGGTCAGGTGCGCGAGGTGTTTGTTTACCGACGGGTAGTACTGGATGCGGGCGCGGCCCCGGAGGGTGTCGTTGATAAACGCCGCCACGATGTCTTCCTCATCGGTCGAAAGCGTGCCCTCGATGTTGAGCGCCACCACCATGTTCATGGTCACGGGGTTGATGCCCGCGTTGAGGTTCCAGTTTGGTGGATCACATACGACGCGCACCCCGATGGGCAAGGCTTCGTCGCCGCCCATGAAATTGGGATTCAGGCCGGTTTCGGTGTGCAGTACAACGGTATCGGACCAGAGCCCGAAGGCCAGCGTGGAATCCACTTCGAAGCGGATGGGCCGGATTTCATTGGGCACCATCGTGCCTTTGTCGGGCACCACGCGCACCCAGTCCGGGGCGCCGGTGATGGTGAACGGAATGGGCGCGCCGCCGCGGTTGTGGATGCTGGCCGTCATGGTTTTGGTTTCGCCCTCGGTTTTGGTCATGCCGATGCTGTCGGTCAGCCAGGCTAATTCGTTGCGGTCGACGAAGAATTCATAGTCGAACGACACGAGTTTATTGCCGATCAGGTCATATATGTCGTGCAGTTCGAGGCGCAGGACTTTGTTTTCAAAAAACTCATTTTGAAACTTCGGCACCAGTTCGATTTTGTTGTCCGCACAGTACACCTCGACGTCGATCAGTTCGTCCGTCGTGGAGTTATACAGACCGATGTTGTTGGCGTTCATCTGGTCGGCCTTCAATAATTTTGTGCAATCTATTTTTTTATTGAAGATCACCGAAATCTCATCGCCCACGTTGAGTACGCCGTCTGCGGGTTCGGGTATGCCGATAATAGCAGGGGCTTTCCGTTCGATACGTCCCTTGATGACGCGCGAGTATCCGGGTTTGTCCATGGCGTCGCCCGTGGTACACACGGCCAGGGCGCGGATATCGTAGGGGCCGTCGGGCAGGCCCGTCGTATTCCAGGTGGCGTTGTAAAAGGAAGCGCCGAGGCTGTCTTTGGGAATATCGTTGCCGATGTTGATCCAGCCGCCGTCAGGGAATCGGTATTGCAAACGCATGTGGCCCAGGTCGGGGTCTTCGCGGTCGTAGCCGGTGAGCCGGATCGGCAAAAAGTAGGGATCGTCACTGGCGGAGGTCAGCATCCAATCCTGCTCCGGCTTGCTGATTTCCACCTCGCTGCAGGGCTTGATGAAGTGGGCGCTGATGTAAATGGCCGAGTAGAGAATGGTATCCTCGTCAGGTACTTCGCCGATGATGCCTGCGCGGGTATCCTCGCACTCCGAGTAGAGCACCACTTCAAGACTATCGTAGTCGTATTCTTCCGGGCCGCGCTCCAGGGTCAGGGTGATCGGGATGGATTCGCCGAAGGGAATGGCGTAGAGCACCGGATGGTCGAGCACTGCGCCGTTCAGTTTGATGACGGCCCCGTGGGGGTTGCTTTCCGGTCCGGAGGTGAAGGCATATGTACGCAGTTCGTTGGTGGCGCTGGTATTGCCGAGCGTGAATTTGTACACGGCGGCTTCGTTGGCCGGCACGTCATAGGCATCTGCGCCGGTGCTGTCGCGCAGTGACATGAGGCAACCCTCACGGTGGGCCGTGCCCGGTTCCCAGGGGCAGGACGACTGGCCGGTTTTGGTGCGGAATACGGGCGTTTTGTACACCGGATCATCGGCCACGTCGACGGTAAAGGCATCGCCGGGGTCATTGTCCTTGAGGACAAAACCCGTTGTGACGCCCTTCTCCACGCCGGTTTCGGTTGTTTCGCTCTTACTGGTAGAGTACAGGAAACCCAGCTTGGCCGTTAAACCCACACCACCAATTTCAAAGCCTACTTCACCTTCCAATTTGCCTTCGCTGTTGAGGGCCGTGGTCGTTACATCTGTATCCGTCGTGTCGCTGGTAGTCGAATATTCATACACCGCGCCGGCATCGAAAGAGATATTTTCCCGAAACGCAGCCTCCGCTTTCAGTGAATCGTTGTAGTCGAGAATTTCCTGCCAGCGCGCGCTGGATTTTTGATAGTATTCGATGCTGTCGGGCACAGTTGAGTGCAGGGCCAGCGAATCCAGATAACGCATCAGGTATTTGCGGACGTGGCGCTCGGAGTAAATGAACGTGGTATTGAAACCGCCGGGTTCCACATTCAGGGCCGTTTCAGCCGCAGCCTCGCAGGTAGCCAGATTGAATTTCACCACATCGGCAAAGCCGAATTTGACGTTCATGCCGTTGCCGACAAACACGTCGCTGCCCTGAGCTCCTCCGACGATCAATTCATCTTCACTGGTGGAAATACGTTTGTTGAAGGCCGTACAGGTTTGGAAGGAATTGTCGGTGATTTTCTGGTAGGTGACCTGTGCTTCTGCCGTAATGGTATTTGTGGTTTCTTCCGGAATCGAAACCCCGAATCCAAAAGTGGTGACGATCAGGGCGAATTCCGGCGAAAAACTCAGTTCCAGGCCGGCATTGCCGCCCACCTCGTAATCCAGGCTCATCGTAACGTTTTGGCAGATTTTTTCGCCTTTTTCCAAAAAGGAATAACTGCCGTCTCCCGGCGGGTCGCGCAGGATGAGTGTGGGCGTCTCCGGCATGGCCGTGGTAAAGGTGCTTTCTTTGGCGCGCAGGCCGGTCACCACGGCTTGTTTGACAAGGGTGACTTCATTGCCCGAGATGGTAGTGGCTGTGATTTGCAGGGTCTGCAAGTGGGGCGGAACCGGATTGGGGCCGCCGGCGAAGAAAGTATAGGTCAGTAAGCCGTCACTCATCACGGTATCCAGATTGATGCCGGCAAAGCCGTTCAGGATCCGGAAATTGGCGCTATCGACAGGACAAGGGTCGCCATAATAGTCTTCCACCAATTGGACTTCTATCGTAATTTCCTCTCCTTTTTCCATCACCACCACGTCGCAGTTCGGGGGCGCCACGGGGTCTAGTCCGCTGATAATTTGAACGCTGGGCGGTGCGAAATAAATGAAATCAACGATCGTGTCGCGTTTACCCAGGTCCAGCGTAGCGCCGCCTTTGTTTTGGAAAAACGTTTCGATGTCAGGGTCGCTGTGCTCCACTACGGCCAGGGTCATTTCCATGGGCGGCAAATCTTCAAATTTGAATTCGCCGCTGGAGTCGCTGAGTTTGATGGTTTTGTCGTAACAACCGTCTTTCGAGCGAATGTTCACCCGGCAGATGGTGTTGTTGGCCGGGTTGGGCTGACCGGTCTGGATGATCGACTTTTGGCAGGTGCCGCCGGCTACCACGCCTTCGACGGTTCGGGTCGTCATGTCGTTGAACAGTACGCCGGCAATGGGGCTGGAAATATTCGTAATTTCCCAGAAAGCGGGCAGGAACTGGTGGTCTTCGAATTTGGGCGACAGGATCACCGAAGCACCCGGGTCGAGGTCGATCAGGAACTGCCCCGTCGAATCGGTGTACACGGCCGGCGAGTAGGATTCCCCATTGACCAGAATTTCCACTTTGTTGGCAAAACAAGTGGTATTGGGATATCGAACAAATCCGCTGACGGCCAGGGTGGAGCGGTCGGTGAAATCGACCTGGTCCACGGAGGTGACGCTGGGGTTGAGGGTGACCTGCCGGGTGCCCGGGCTGAACACGTGCGGTTCGGTTTTCTGAATGGCGGCAAAAGCCGACCACTCTGTGCCGGTTGCCTGGCCCGATTCGACGAGCGTAGAGCCGGCGTTGTTCAGGCGGTTGCCTGCCCCTTCGTCGAGGGCGAAATAGACGCGGAGGTGCTTCCCATTCGGGTCGCGGGCCGCGGTTTTATGGTCGAGTATTTGCGTCGGCGACAGCAGGGTGTCGTACACCGCCACTTCGTCGATGAGGCCGCCGAAGTGGTCGGTGGGGGTGGCGCCATCCAGGCGGGCGCCGAGCACCCAGTTTTGGGTGGTGTCCGACCAGTTGCCGGCAGCCGGCAAGGTAAAGAATCGTGAGCCCATGGCGGAGCCATTGACGTAGGCGTCGGCGCGGAGTGTGGTGCCGGTTTGCGTGAGGTTAAAGGCGAGGTGCTGGTAGCCCTGGCCCACGATGCTGAAACTTTGCGTGGAACCATTGACCTGCATTTGCAAAAAATTGGAGCTGATGGACTGTTCCAGTTCGATCCGGAAATCGTTCGTGCCCCATTTTTTGGACAGCAGGGTTTGGCGACCTTCCGGGCCGGCACTGTTGACCCACATTTCGATGCAGGCGGTTTGAAGGCTGGCGCTGTCGGTCAGCCCGAAATCGGGCAGCAGGGCGTAGTCGTTTTCGGCGCGCACAAACTTGAGGGCGCGGTGCATGTAAAACAACTTCATGGGCTGGGCCAAGAAGGTCGTGCCGGTGCCGTAGCTGGCCGATTCGATGCGGTAGAAGCCTTCCTCGTCGGTTTTGCCGGCCGTGCGCACGGGCGGGCGGCTGGCGTTGAACACCGGGCCGCAGAAGGTAAGTTTGTTGCGCCCGACGATGTCGAAGGAGCGGGTGCCCACTTCCTCGTCCATTTTCCAGTAATATTTCAAACCGGGCGTTTGGGAGGAGGCGGTGCCTTCCATGATTTCGCCGAAATCCAGTTCGTCGAGTTTTTTGTGGTAAATGCGCAGCTCGTCGACGTAGCCATGCCATTGGGCATTTTCGCCGCCGAGGTTGAGCGTTTTGGTATCGCCGGACACCGCAGGGGCGGTGATGCTGCCCACTAATTTGCCGTCCATGTAGCCCCGGAACTGGGTGCCGTCGTGGCTGACGGCAACGTGGTGCCAGTCATTTTTGGTGGAATCCGGAAAATTCATCACGATACCGGCCGGGCTGCCCTGTACGTTGAGCACAACGCCCTTGGTCCCGGAATCCGACCAGGGTGAAAGCCACCAGTCTGCTCCCTGAAACTGGAGCAATTTGGTGTTGAAATCCGTGACCAGATCCACTTTGGCCCATCCGGTGATGGTCCAGTTGGTGGCATTATGCAGGAAGCCCAAGGTATCTTCGGCAAAGGCGCGGTCGTTGGGGCCCATTTCCAGGGAAAAGCCTTGCATGGGCATGAGCGTGACGATGGCGTCGACCACCGGGCTGCCGTTCAGGGTTTGGATGGAGCCGGTCACCACGCCATTGGGCACTTGGTAGCCGAGCGCCTTGCCGGGTGCGCCCTCGCCGTACGAATTGATGCCGGTAATACCGTAGATGTAGGGCCTGCCGGCGATCACATTAAAGTCGTTGTAATTGCGCACTTTGGTATCAAAACTGGCCAGGAATATCCCGTCGCGATACAATTTATAGCCGTCGGAGGGTTGAGCGCCGAAGGTATTGGGCGCCCAGGAAATCTGGATGCGATCAAGCAACTCGCCCTGGGTAGCCGTGATGATCGGCGGGGCGGGCGGCAGCAGCAGTTCGCCGCCGGAGCCGAAACCGTTGGTCGTCGTGCCCTCGGTGGAAATGCCGACGGCCAGTTGGCCCACCACGACGTTGGTGCGGCGGCTGTTGTTGGCCATGTCGATGCCGCTGCCGTAGGTGATCATGGCCGGGCCGGGCACCAGATCGGACACGTCGAGCGGCCGGCAGGCGGGTTCGCCATCCATGGTCAGGGGGACGAAAAAGCGGCGGACGGGGTAGATGGCCATTTCAAAGGCGCCAAGTGCACGGTTGGTTTTGGGCCAGGTTTGCTCCGGAGCCTGGTTGAAGAAAAAATTCCTGATCCAGGCATTGTCGGCGTCGGACTCCGTGGAAGTCCAAATAGGGTCGGCGCCGGTCAGCACGCCGGCCCCCTTCCAGGTGGCGATATAGGCGGCCTCCGTTTTGGAGGGCAGAGCCCAGTCGCCTTTTTTCAACATCGCCAGGTTTCGGCACACGGAGTCCGCTTCCAGCCAGGTAAAGCCCAGCGGGGTGGTGATTTGTTGTTTGGTCGTCATCAGGCCCCAGGTGCCGCCGGGCTCCATGTAAATGATGATTCCGCCGCCATAGGCCGTACCCGGCGTAAAGGATTGGGCGATCAGGTTGGCCGCAGCCAGCAGGCAGACGGCTATGATAAGTATAGACTTTTTCACGATCATTTTTTTTGAAAATGAATGTTTTTGGAAGACTGGCAGATGTTAGCAACCGGGGCTGGAGCGTCACTCCTCTTGCGCAGGCAGGCAGTTTAGCATAGGATGAAACCCGAGCTTGACCTGACCTTCTTTGGTGAAAACCCTCCCCTCCTTTTAAGGGCTACTGATTACCGAAAACTCAAAGTTCTTTTGCTTAATATGTTGATTGTCAACAGACCCCGAAGGGGTCGAATATGAATAGCCCGGCATGAAATGCCGGGTTTGCGAGCGGAACGACGCTGCACAACCGCGAAGCGGTTGAATGTGAATTGGATACACGCTTGACATTCAACCGCTTCGCGGTTGCGAAACGGTTGAGTCGCGCTCCAACCCGGCATTTCATGCCGGGCTATTCATATTCGACCCCTTCGGGGTCTGGTTTGATTGGATACATTAAAAGAATCAACTTCAACTTGTGGGTAATCGGGAGCCTTTAGGGGAAGGCCAGGCTGGGGCTTCACTGAAAGGCGGCCGGGGTGTTTCCGGCGAAGCCCTACCTGCTTGTGCCCCACGGATGGTCAGCGTTTAGCGCTGTCCTTTCAGCGCATCCAAATCGGCGCGCATGCCTTCCAGAAGTTGTCGGAGTTCGTCGTTTTGCGCTTTGAAGGCGGCGTTTTCCTTTTCAAGGGATTCCACGCGGCGGGCGAGTTCCTGGGTGGCGGAAATGTTCATGGTGAACAGGTGGTCGTAGTCGACCGAGTGGAAGTCGTTGACTTCGCGGCCGTACACGAACACTTTTTCGGGCGCGCCGTGCGTCCAGCCGCTCACCGTGAAGGCCGTGGCAGAGGGGGTAGCCTGCACTAATAGTTCTTCTTGGTGGTCGCCGGCCATGAGGCGTACTTTGTCGCCCACTTTCAGGTCGTGGGGTTTTTCCATGCTCAGGCGCAGGGCGCCGCCTTCGAGCCGGGCGTTTTGGGCCAGGGCATAGATGTCGGGGATGATATCTTTGCTCAAACCGACGGCTTCAGGCACCAATTGTTCCAACTCCTGGGCGATCACGCCTTTTTTCAGGCCGGTTCCTTTGGCAATAGCGTCTTTGTATTTGTAATCGGTGATGCGGATGCGTTGCAGCAAGGCGAGGTCCTTGGCCGGATTGGACAATGCAAAGTCTTTTTTGACGCGGCGGTCCGACATGGCCTGTATGGCGCCTACTTTTATCACGGCACTGGTTTCCAACGAGTAGTTGTTGGTGACGGGAAGATTATTTGTGGTCGCTCCACCAGAAAAATATAACTGTCCGAAAGTGGTGGATTCTGTCTGCCCCGCCTGGCCTGCTGTATAGGTTCTTGCAAAACCATAAGGCAATTTGAGCAAGGTGTTGATGGTCACATCGCTATTGGTCACATTTATCATATTCCCTCCATTGGCCCAGATACTGGCCACGCCGTAAGCATTAGAGCCGTACCCGGTGGCGCCGTCGCCGAGGAAACCATATCCATGAAAAGGAGGGGTACCGGAATTTAGTGGCCCCGTGGAGGCCAGAATGCCTGTTTGCACACTTACGGTGTTGTTCAAAAAGGATTGGCCGCCCACATTAAGACCGGCGCTGGCATAAAGGCCATAGCCCGAGATATTGCCGCCGGCAGTAATTCCGTTCGCAGCGGTCACCCCGTAGACCTGAATATTGCCGGTACTGGGAATGATATTGTCCGTGCCCAACAGCGACATGGCGTACGGCGCCGCGCTCAGGCGCGGGCGAGGCAGGAGTTCCTGTGAGGAGTTGCCGATTTTTACGCTCAGGTAGTACGGCACATTGAACGGTGCATCGAGGGCCTTGCCGTTAATGCCCAGCACGGCACTGTACAAGCCGCCGTTGGTTTCCACGTCGTTGAGCACCTCGAACCAGACTTCCGTGCCGCCGAATGCAGCATCGTACAGCGCGAATTTCAGGGTATACACATCATCCGGTACGGCGCTGCCGTCGCTTTTTTTCAGGATACCTTGTACGGTGAGGGCTGCGTTTTGGGCGTGAAGTGCCGTGGCGCCGAAGGAACATAGGAGAATAAATACCAGGGTAAGGCCCCCTTGGGTGCGGAAAGACTTGCTCATAATATGGGAAATGAAAATGGTTAATAAAATGTAGTTGATGGACTGACTTGTAAAGGATCAAATGTGGAAATGCCGAAGGCTACGGCTGTAGAGTTGCTGCACCGGCCGGGCATTGTCGTGCTCCAGTTCGTGCAGTTCCTGAATTTGGGCGGCGGTTGCTTCCACCGGGTTTTCCATTACCAGCCAGGTGACGACCTGGGAGCAGGGCGGCGTGGTGAGCGAGCCGCCATAGGTGAAATAACTGCGGTTGGCCGGCAACGCATCGGCTACGCTAAAGGTGGTGGTGGCATCGTCGTAGGTTGCGTCCTTGACAGCCGGCAGGTGGTGCAGGAAGGGGTCCAGGAAATGATTTTCAGCGCCTTCTTTTACCAATACACCAATCACCGCCAACTTGCCGGTAGTTTCATTTTTATGAACAAAATGAATCTCCATCGGATAGGAAACGCCATTTACCAGGTGCTCGCTGTGGGTGTGAAAGTGAAACTGGAGCAGGTTGTAGGTTTCACCGTTGACGGTGATGGAACTGCCGGCATCCGTATTTAACTGAATGGTATGGCCTTTGTTGACGATGTGTGTCCCCGAAGGCACAAAATGCTCCGCAATGGCTTGCAGGGCAGCATCGTCTTTGGCGCCGGCAATGTCGATGGGCGATTGTTCGGCGCCGGCACAAGCGGCAAAGTCGACGCAGAGGCTGGACCATTCGTCGGGCCCGTTGGCGCCTTCATACTCCCATTCGACGCCTTCGCAGGAAGGCAGATCAACGGGGCCGTCGCCACAAGCGGAAAAGAGGAAGAGGAAAAATGCGCAGCCTAAAGGCAGCACCGGCAAAGACAACGTAGAATATTTCATAGACGGACGTATTAAATACAGGTAAAAGATCAATTTGAACACTCCCCGCAGCCCGTTCCGGTACGCAAGCGTAGGCCGGAAGCAGCATGAGCTGCAACTTACAGTCGCAAAGATGGGTATGCCAGCAGGGGGAAAATCATCCCCGATTGGGGGGGGAATTGTACTATTTGCAAATAAAGCAGGTCCAAAAGCGCTGTGGAGCTAAACGTAGCGCAGAGGAGAGAGCCATCAACGGAGGGTTTTTGAGCGTTTATTTACTTCGACATTCGATATTCTGCGGTTCGACATTCTGCGGTTCGATATTCTGCGGTTCGATATTCTGCGGTTCTATATTCGATATTTTTAAAATAACGAATATCGAACCGCAGAATATCGAATATCGAAGTAGAAAGCATTGGTTCTGCCTTCAGTTGATGGCTAAGAGGGAAGCCGCTAGCCCCGGTAAGCCGAAGGCGATTTGCCGAAACGTTTTTTGAACTGCTCTGAAAAATACTTGACATCCTTGACGCCTACCGTGTAAGAGGCTTCTTTGACCGATTGGCAGGCGCCGGTTTCGAGGAGGCTCCGGGCTTGGGTCAGGCGTACCTCCTGGATGTACTCGTTGGGCGTCATGCCTGTGAGCTGTTTTACTTTTTTGTAAAATAAATTCCGGCCGGTAAACAGGTTATAGGCCAGCCAATCGGCGCTCAGGCGGGAATCCCCGAGGTGCTTAGCCACCATCGATTCGAGTCGTTCCAACCAGTCTTGCTGCTCCCGCGAAACCGTTTTCACGTCGGGGCCGGCCACTTCCGCCGCAGCGCCGTCGAGGGTTCCGGCCACGTCTGGCCCGCTATCCGGTGGCGGCTGAAAGCGCGCGCTGTAGTTTTGGAGGAGATTTTCCACCCGGGCCAGCAATTCGTCTTCTTCGAAGGGCTTGAGGACGTAGTCGTCAACCCCAATACGCAGGGCGCGGAGTTTGTCGCGCATGTCGGCCCGGGCGGTGAGCATCACCACCGGGATGTGGCGCCAGCGGTCGTCGCCCTTCAGTTTCTCCAGCAGTTGGAAACCGTCCATGATGGGCATCATGATGTCGGAAATGATTAATTGCGGAAATTTTAATGATGAATAGCCTGCCCCGAAGGATCGGGGCAGGCTATTCATCATTATTAGCGCTTCCTGGCCGTTGGTTGCGGTAATGACATGATATTTATCAGAAAGGATGGACTGCACGTAATCGCGCAGGCTGTCGTTGTCCTCCACCAGCAGCACCGTCTTTCTTAATGATGAATGATGAATGATGAATGATGAATCTCGTGTGGTATCGCGATCGGCATTCATCATTCCTAATTCATCCCCGAGGGATCGGGGCAGGCTATTCATCATTCCTAATTCATCATTCATCATTTCTAATTCATCATTCCCAGAGCCGAGTACTTCTTTTTTGGGAAACTCAAAATAGAAACTACTGCCTTGTCCGAGCGTGCTTTCGACCCGGATGTGCCCGTGCATCAGGTCGGAAAATTCGCGGCAGAGTGCCAGGCCGATACCGGTGCCGCCTTCGATGGGCGCGCCGTCCTGAGACGTTTGGTAAAAACGTTCGAATACGTATGGCAGGTCGTCGGGATGGATACCGCGCCCGGTGTCGTGTACGCCGATCCGGATGAAACTGTCCGACCCCGATACCGTCACCCGAGCCGCGCCACCGCTGTGCGGGAGCGTAAATTTCAGGGCGTTGGACAGCAGGTTGTTCACCACTTTTTGCAGTTTGTCTTCATCCACCAGTACGCGCAGGCGTTCGGGCAGTTGATATTCGAACACGAACAAAATGCCCAGCCGCTCAGCATGGCTTTCGAAGGCGCTGACGACCCGGCGCAGGAAGGGTTGGAGCGATACGGCGGTTTCTTGCAGTTTCATTTTGCCCGACTCCATTTTGCTGAGGTCGAGGATTTCATTGACGAGTTGCAGCAGTTGTTTGCCGTGCTCGTGGGCGGTTTTAGCAAAGGTAAAATCCCGGCTTTCGAGGCGTTTGCCCTTCAACATAGAACTCAGCGGTCCCAGCATGAGGGTGAGCGGGGTGCGCAATTCGTGGCTGACGTTGGCAAAAAAGCGACTTTTGGCCTGGTCCAGTTTGGTGAGTTCTTCGGTTTGATGCCGGATGGTAGCTGTTTGGCGGCTTACTTCGGTTTCCAGGCGCTCCTGCACGCGGCGGTGTTCGCGGGTGCGCCAGTACACCCAGCCCCAGACGCCGGCGGCGAGTAAAAAAGCTGTCAGCAGCAGGAACCACCAACGCTGGTAAAACGGCGGTAGTACCGTGAGTTCGATGTCCAGTTCGTTGGCAGCCCAGGTTCCGTCGGCGGCCTGGGCTCGTATGCGCAGGCGGTGGGTGCCGTAGGGTAGGCTCGACAGGCGCAATTCCGGTTCCCGGATGTTTTCCCAATCGGCGGAGATGTCTTCCAGTTTCCAGGTGTAGGTTACTTTTTCGGCGGCGAAATAATCCAGCAGGGCAAATTCCAACTGCATGTACCGGTCGCCGGGGTACATGGTGAAGCGGTTGTGCCGGACGATTTCCGCAAGCCGGTTTTCCAATTGTCCGGTGCCGGCATCCAGTACACTAAAAGCCGACACGACGAGCGGGGTAGTACGTTTCCCTTCGGTAGTTTTGGTGTAAAAATCATCGGGATGGAAAGCGGTTACACCGTTCAGACCGCCGAAAAAGAGCGTACCGTCGGCGCCCATGCAGTGAGACGTCCGATTGAATTCATTGTGGGCGAGCCCGTCGGCCGTCAGCCAGGTATGCCGCACCTGAAGGCTTTTTTTGTCCAATTGCACAATGCCGTAATCGGTGGGCAGCCAGAGGTGTTGGTGCCGGTCTTCATAAGCCGCGTACACCACCCCGTTGAGCAGGCCGTTTTCGCGAAAAATCACCCGGGTGTGTCGTCCCGGCGGCGACTTGCGATCCCAACGGATAAGTCCGCCGCCGGCGGTACCGATCCAGAAGATACCGTCCTGGTCTTCGTAAAAATGGTACATGAAATCGTAGGGCAGGTAGTGCGCGCCTGTACCGCCCGACCAGTACCGCCCGGCTACTCCGCCGCCGGGTTTGAGGTGAAACAAACCCTGTTCGGTGCAAGCCCAAATCTGCCCGGAACGGTCTTTGCCGAGCCAGGAAATGTTGGCGCGGTCGAATTCCGGGAAATGTTCATCCTGCCAGGGTTTGGCTGTTCCGTCGGCAGGATTATAAATGGTCAGGCCGTTCCCGTGACCGAGCAAAACCCGCTGCGGGTTTTCCTCAACGATGCTCCAGATATAGCCGTAATCTCTTTTCTGTAACAGATGCTGCCGGATGAGTTGGCCATCGGGAGCGGCTTTAAACAAAGAAAGGGTCTGCCAGGAATTGCTGCCCGTGATGCACTCGGTCCAAACGTTGCCGTCGGCACTTTTCGCGATCCCCATGGCACAATCCCCCGGCTGGCGTTCGGCAGAACCGGTACGCGGATCAACCCGATACCGCCCCTGCCCGACCGCTTCGAGGTTGACCAGGAGGTTGCCGTTTATTTCCAGCAAACCCCGGCAGGCTTTGCCCCTTCCGCCGGGCGCCTGTTCGTCGTATAGCAGGCGCCGGAAATATGTTTGGTGGATATCCACCACGATCAGGCCGAAGATGGTGGCAAACCAGATATTCCCGTTGTGGCCCACGAGGTAATCCCGGAATTGCAAAAAGTCAAGTTCCGGGTACTGCCGACTAATGTCCAATAGCACAGTACCGTTTCGCTCCTGAATGAATGGGAATTGTACTTCGATTTGGTCATTTTCCAGCCGACTGTACTGGTAAGCATAAGGGTTTTCTATCGGGCAGGTGGTTGCGGTGCGGTTACCGGCAGTATCTACTTTCCACAAAACCGGCTTGTCTCCCGGCTTTAATTCCATCAGAAAAAAATAGTCCGGGCTGCCGGAATCGCCTCTTTTTTCTGCAAAAGCCCATCCCAGTCTCGGCTTGATTTGCCGGAGGATTTTGCCGTCCATGTCCATCTGGACAAGGGTGGCCGGCGTGGTGTCTGTCGGGATCCGAAGCCCCCAGACGGTCTGCTGGCCTCCGGGTTTCAGGAGCAAAAATCCTTTACAATCGGGTACTTTGATGTTCGACCAGCCTGTTTTCGGATGGTACCGTAGCAGGCCACCCGGGTTTAGCAGACTAAATGCCAACGAGCCGTCTGACAGTTTCATCGGCGCTTTCCAAATATTGGAGGTCGGTACCGGCAGGGGGTGTTTTTGGAAAAACGTATCGGCTGGAACGACTTTTCCGGACAGCGGGTCCAGCACGCATAGCCAGCCGTTTTGTCCCGAACGGAAGGCCCAGATATAGCCGTCGGCATCTTCGGCCACCCACTCCACCAGATCGCCGCTAAGTCCGCTTTCGGCTTTGTTGAACACCTTGAAATGCCGCCCATCGAAGCGGGCAAACCCGGCATTGGTAGCAGCCCAGATAAATCCGTTCCGGTCCTGAATTATTTTGTTGACCTGGCGGTGGGGCAGCCCTTCCTCAAGACCGTATCGGCGGGCAAAAGCCCGGTACTGCTGGGCTACTGCATCCGGGCAGATGCAGAGCAGAAACGGGAAGAATAGTAAAAACCGAAGGGTGTACATATCCGGCAGGGCACAAATGGGGCGCGAAGGTAAGGAAGGTATACGGAAACTCTGGCAAAGTAGTCTCCGGGGACAAATTTCCGCCCTGCTTGGTGTTTTCACCAAGCAGTTTCGCGGAGCCGCTTGGTGAAAACACCAATCGGGGCGGAAGAAGTAGCAAGACTACGGGGGCACATTTCATCCAATTTTGATTCGCTCACCCAAAAACCTGGGTTGGACGCCAACGGCCAAATCGATCCAGGCCTTTGTCTTCGCAAACGCCTCCCGGAGCATCGTTTTAACCCCTTTATATCCTTGTACATCTTTTGCGTTATACCCAAATGCCTCTATGCCATGGGCTCTGGCCAGGTAAACGGCCCTTTCATTATGAAAGCGCTGCGAGATCACCAGTAAACGGTTCAGGCCGAATACCGCTTTGGCCCTTACCACTGAATCCAGGGTCCTGAACCCGGCATAATCCAAATAAATTGCACTATCGGGTATTCCCTGTCGCAGCAATTCCATTTTCATATCCAGGGGTTCATTGTAGCCCGCTCTGTTGTTGTCGCCACTGATTAAAATGTATGTTATTTTCCTTTTTTTATACAATTCTATTGTCGCATCTATCCGGTTAAAAAAGAATTCATTGGGTTCGCCATTTTGCAAATTTTTGCGGGTACCCAATAAAAGCCCGACCCTAAAACCGGAAAGTTGTTCAATGCTGTCCGACAGGTAAGGTTTACTCGTGTTTTTAATAACGGCGTTCGCCCATGCCATAAAAAGGAGGAGTAGCAGCGACAGCAATGCTATGGAGCGATATAATTTTTGGTATCCGGTCATAATCTTGCAAAGATGCCGATTATATACTATCTTGCTCATCCTATTGAAAACAACGCCAATCAACCGTTTACCAATCAAATCCTTTCTTTATGCGATTTCTGATTTCCTTGCTCATCAACGGACTCATTATTTACGCCGGCGCAGCCATTTTTTCCGGTATTCACGTAACCGGTTATGGCGAGGCCGTCATTGCCGCGCTATTGCTCGGCATAGTGAATTTTTTCATCCGGCCGCTTATCGTCATTCTCACGATTCCCATCACGATCCTGACGCTCGGTTTGTTTTTGCTCGTCATCAACGGCGCCATGGTGCTTCTGGTGGACGGGCTGCTCGACGGCTTCAACGTGGACGGCTTGATCTGGGGGATTCTCCTCTCGGTTCTCCTGGCTATTGGTAATTTTTTCAATGGCGGGATGGAAGAAGAGAAGCGTTGAGTATCATATCATTGGCCGTACCCGGAAATTCATGGTTTTCGGCGTGGAAACGGTTTCGCCGAGGTCGGGCCAGGAAAACGTTGTTTGCAACCCCGGTTCCAGCCGGTAACCGCGTTTGGTCCAAAAAGCATCGAGCGGACGGTAGCCTTCCGGGCGCAACGGATGATCGGCCGGGCGATCCACGGCGCAGAAGCAGGTGAGTTGATAGGCGCCGAAAGAGGCAGCATGTGCTTCCCGGACATCAAAAAAGCGGTGCCCCAAGCCCAGGCCGCGGTATTCGGGGAGCAGGATACTTTCGCCGAAATAGAACACTTCCTCCAGATTGAACCCTGCTGCCCGAAACGGCGCCTGTACTTCCTCCGTTTCATCGGCCAGCGGGATGCAGGTGGTGGCGCCCACCATACGGTCGCCGTTGAAGACCGCAAACAACAGTGCGCGATCCGCATCGGCATAAGTATTCAGATACTCCAGTTCGTATTCCAGCGTGCCCTCGTACAGGTACGGAAAATCGCGAAACACGGCGATCCGAAGCCGCGCCAGCGGGTCGAACACCGCCCGGATACCGGCGCCTTTGAAAGTATTATAGTGCAGCTTCATGCTTCAATCCGACACTAATTTGATCCAGAGCGGAAGGTTATAGTAGGTGGTTACGCGGGTAATTTTACCGTCGCGGACTTCCAGAAAAGCGCCGGCCGGCAGCTTATACTGCTGGTTATGGGCCGGAATGAGGTCGCCGTCGGTTTTTTTGTACACGCCATGCACCGTGAATTCGCAGGCGACACGCCGGTCGCCGGGTTCGGTGAAAAACACCATGTCGGCGAGTTGCTCGTCGTAGCAGTCGTCCATGTGGGCCAGGAATTCGCGGTAGCGGTCAAGTCCGGTCCGGGCTTCGCCCTGGTTGACTTCGTGGCGGATATTTTCGTCCAGGAGGGCGAGCATACCCGCCCAGTTTTTGCTATTAAAGCAGTGGTAATACTGTTGTACTGTTTCGAGTGCTGTCATGGGGGCAAAGATGGAGATTTCAGGGGAATTTGCCGCGCCCTTCAAATACCACTCCTGTTATCCGCGCTATCCAAATCGATTAATCGCGTGTACGGATCAATGGCCGTTTCAGCGGGTTTCTGATCCAGCATAAGCGTCAGCCGGTTATAAATGCCGGTGATTTTATGTTTTTTCAGGTATAACGCTTGTTGGTTTTTATCAAAAACGCCCACCTCTATATAATCGGCTAAGGGCAGCGATAATACGGCATTTGGGGCGGCGGGGTCCCGGTACGTCTGGGATGGACCGGCCGCGCTGGTAAAAACTTTATTTCCGTTGTTATCCAGCCGGTATTTTTGAATAAGAAACGTTATATCAACCTGGTATTTCCCATCGCTCAGCGCAGTCGTTTTTGCGTCGAGTATTTTATTGTCATAAAACGTTACCGTTTCAAACAGATCGCCGATTAAATACTGCAACGAATCGGGTGTTGCCGCTTTTAAAAAAGCAATCATTTCCAGCGGAGTGGTGTACGGCGGCGATTGGAATTTTACCTTGTTTAAATAGGCCTTTAACGCTTCGTTCATGTTTTCCTCGCCAATATATTCACTCAGGGTGTTCAAGGCAAAGGCGCCTTTTCCATAAGAAATATAGGACTGCTCCGGAAGTACCATCGACAGGGGCGGTTCCGACTGCGTTTCGGTCGTTCTGCCTTTTAAATACCGGCTTAACTGGATTTTGAGAAATTTATCCGCCGGTTTTTTTCCATACTTTTTTTCACAAACCCTGGCGGTAATGTATTCCGCCACACTTTCGGTGATCATTGATGCCCCCGCCACGTCGGCAGGGATCACCTGGTTGCCCCACCATTGGTGCGAAATTTCGTGCGCAGCCACATAAAATGATATATCGACATTGTCGTTTTTCGTTTGTCCGGCATCATTGACAAATCGAATTTCGGAAACCGGGATACAATTGGCAGCCGTGGTGGCATAACTTCCTTCCGAGCGTGGGAATTCTATAATTTGTGCTTGCCGGTGCTGATACCTGCCGAAATTTGTATCGTTGTAGGTTAGTGCCGCCTTGAGCCCTTCCATCATTTGCGGCAGGCACCAGGTATGCCGCGGGTGGTGGTAAATGCGCAAATCCACGTCATTTAAATTTTCCTTATAAACACCGTATTCTCCTGAATTAAAGCCGAATACAAACTTTATTTTTTTATCCATTTTATAATGGAAATACCGCCTGTCCTTTTCCATCCATGATTTTTGAAGATAACCCGGCGCAATGGCCGTTTGCGCTGCCGAAGTACTCACTATGGCTTCAAAATCTATTTCATCGGAATCTATTCGTTGATAATGATTACCCAGCGCATTGCTGTCGGAGGGTGCCGGCTTAACCGTTTCGGCAAAATAACCCAGTTTCGGAAAAATATCGCTTTTAATGAATGATCCGTTTCGCAATACATTTGAATGTTGTGTAAACAATGTATTGGGTTTGTTTTTTATCCGGAACCGTAGTGTCATACTGTCGTTCGGCGCCATCGCTTTAACTAATTTATACACCGAAAATTGAAAAACGGAATCTGTACTGATGCTGACAAGGTTGGCCTCGGGCAGGATTTCTGTAATTTCATCATAACCCGATTTGATCAACAGGGTATCTATAAAAACGGATGTCTTATTCACCAGCAGGTACGTGCCTTCCGCATGAAAAGAACAGGATTGCGGATAAATATCCATTTTAACAAATACAGACGTGATTCTTGGTTGTTCTATCTGATCGTAACCGACATATTTTTGCTGGAATTCTGCTAACAACATGTTTTCTTCTTGAGCAGAAAAGGCTTTGTTTTCCGGTTTATTTACTGCGATATGCAGATATATTCCAAAGGCTAAAAAAGCGCAGAACAGGACAATCAGCGGATACGGCAATGCGCCTGAAAACCGGGATTTCGCCAGGCGTATCCGCTCCATAAAAGATTGTGTCAGTTCGCGCTGCCAGAAAAGCATCGTTAAAAAAAACAAAAACAGGCCGAATACACCCCAATAGGTCTTATATAAAAAATACGGCAACAGGGCATGCCCGTATCCGTTCATCTCCGAATAATGCAGGAAAAAATCCGGTTCCGGGTTGTCGTTAAACCGAAAGACAAGAGATTCCGGGCCCAGGGAAGACCCGGCGGAAATGCCGAGTGCGCCTAAAACCAGAAAAAATAGACCCAGATACGGATTGGTAAAAAGAGCCTGTACGAACAAGGCCGCAAATGCCCAGATAAGAAATCCGGCCAAATGAATGCCAAACAACGCAAACAAATAATGCCCGATATCGAAATGATAATACCCTTCATACGCCTGAATCCCGATACCGGCTGTTATAATTAATAACAACAGCACCAATTGCATTTGGACCAGCGCGATCCATTTTGACGATAAAAACACCCAATTGGGCGCGGGTGTAGCATGGAGCAAGTCGCTCATCCGGGCGGCCCGGGCGCGGTGTATCAAAATACCGGCATATAAGAAGGTCAGGGCATTGATCAGCAACGAAAAAAAGATTACGGGCAAGCCCAGTATCACCCAGGTAACCGGCAATGTTTTCATATCCGTTTGCGGGTTTGTTTGCAAAACCAGGATAGCGATAAACACTGCCCCTGTAATTAAAATACTGATGAAAGAACCGCTTTTAAGTATGTACCGGAAGTCTGACTGCGAGAGGCGCCATACACATGTGAGTTGTTGTATCAGGGAAAAATCGGGCGATACCCCGGGTATTTGAATACCGATGCCGCTACCGGCCGTATATTTTGGTTTTTGCGCCGGCGTTCCGGTGTTCCAACTCCAGGATACACCCTGCTGACTGAAGGAAAACCAGCGGTACACGAGGTAAAAAATCCCCGCGGCGACCGCTAACCATAACAAGCGGTTGTAAAAAATCATCGGCTCGAATGGAATCGGCAATATATCTTGCTCGGACAAGGTGCGGTTTTGGGTAAAATGATAGGTGGCGGTTTCGCCGAAGGGTTCCAGCAGCAGTCCGGCAGGGTTGGCGCCCGGCCCGCCCGTCAGGCGGGTCAGCATTTCTTTGACCAGCAACAACAGGATTAGGGCAATGAACCCGGCGTAAATATTCCGCGTCATGGTTACGATGGTAAAAACAACCACGCCGAAGAGCAACAGGTTGGGAAGCAGGTAAAACGAATAAGCTTGCAGGTAGACGCCCGCATCGAAGGGCGCCAGCTGTGCCGGATTGGAATAGGGCAATTTAGTACCCAAAAACAAACCCACTTCCACCGCAAATGCAATAAGCGCCACCACCGCAAAAGCGCCTGTAAACCGCCCGATCAGGTAATCCCTTTTGCCGAACGGATAGGTGTACAAGATGCTGTGCATATTGCTTTTATAATCCTTGTAAACGGAAGTTCCGACAATCGCCGGCAGCAGAAACAGCAACAATTTGTTGAAAAAAAGGCTGAAGGAATACACGTTCATCGGAGCATTGGCCATACGCGCCGCATTTGAAGATTCTTCGCCGAATGCACCCGAAGCCCCTGCCATAGCGGCAACTGCCAGGATAAAAAAAAGGCACAGGTAAACGTAAAAGGAGGGGTTTTTGAGCCAATAAATGAACTCGTTTTTAAAGATGGCGACAAGCATTGTGGAGGTATATTTAAGCAAGAAACTTAGATTGCATTGTACTTGGTATAACCTCACAAATATGAGGCGTTTTGCGGAAGGTAGCTTCGAATAAATAAAACACTTATTACCCAATTCGCTCCGCACTGCGGAGCGAATTGTCGTGGACACATTATCGCCTACTGATGCGTATTGTAGACCTAAAAAAACGCGCCTTCTACGAAGAAGAAACCATTCGAAGCGGTTGGGACACCCGGGCTTTGGAGCGTCAAATCAACGTTTTTTACTACGAACGTATACTCGGTAGCCGGGAAGTAGACCGTCCCGGATTGCGCGAAGAAGCCGTTGAAAAAACGCAGTTGCTCACGCCGCGCGACCTGATTAAAGACCCATTGGTGCTGGATTTTCTGAACATCAAACCCGGTCATCAACTGTATGAAAGTGATTTGGAACAGGCCCTGATGGACAATTTGCAAAGTTTTATCCTCGAATTGGGACGTGGTTTTGCGTTTGTAATCCGTCAGCAGTACATCCCGCTCGAAGGCGAAGAAGTTTTTATTGATCTCGTTTTTTACAACTACATCCTGAAATGTTTCGTGCTGTTCGATTTGAAAATCGGCAAGCTTACCCATGCCGATATTGGGCAAATGGATATGTATATCCGGGTATATGAAGACCGGTTCAAAATCACAGGTGACAACCCGACTGTAGGCATCATCCTCTGTTCCGAAAAAAGCGAAGCTATTGTCAAATACTCGGTTTTGAACGAAAGCCGGCAAATTTTTGCCTCGAAATACCTGCTTTACCTGCCGACCGAAGCTGAACTTAAAGCGGAACTGGAGCGCGGCAGGCATTTTCTGGAAATGAAATGGCAAGACAACCAGGCAGAAGATGAAAGGGATGAGCCCGAGGATGGGGGACGCATTCATTGAAGAAAAAACCTCGTATTTTACCCCCCAAATTAACCGACTTGCAGCCGACCGTTTTTCTGATCACGCCACCCTTCACACAGCTGAATACGCCCTACCCGGCCACCGCTTACCTGAAGGGATTCCTGAACACCAGGCAGATACCTGCCCGGCAGGCCGATCTGGGCATCGAGGTTATTCTGGCGTTGTTTTCAAAACAGGGGCTGACTCAGTTGTTTGCACAAATTGATCCCGCCGCGGCGACCTTGTCCGACAATGTGCAGCGCATCGTCGCTTTGCAGGACCATTATATTCATACCATCGACCCGGTGATCCTGTTTTTGCAAGGTAAAAATCCGACCCTGTCGCACCTGATATGCCAGGAAGGTTTTTTGCCGGAGGCTTCCCGTTTCGCCCAACTCGACGACCTCGACTGGGCGTTCGGCTCCATGGGCACACAGGACAAAGCCAAACACCTGGCCACGTTGTACCTCGAAGACCTGTCCGATCTGATTCAGGAATGTGTGGACGCCCATTTCGGTTTCAGCCGCTATGCCGAACGCCTGGGCCGCTCGGCCAATCACTTCGACGAATTGTACGAAGCCCTGCAACAGGAATACACGTACATCGACAAACTGCTGACCGATATTCTGGCGGTTCGTATGGCGGAGGTTCAACCGGCGCTGGTGGCGATTTCGGTGCCGTTTCCCGGCAATTTGTA
>CAUJEY010000242.1 GCA_963169325.1 Bacteroidota bacterium | reverse complement strand
CGACGGAATTTCTCCACCTGGTTTTGGCCAACCCGCCGCACCAATGTACCCTGGTGCCCGATGCTACCGCTCAACTGACCAGCGATCACGGCTGGGATACCGTGACGCACGCGCATTTCCTGCGCGAAGTGATCGCGGCATTGCACGTAAAAAACATCCGGGTCTCCGTTTTTGTGGATCCCGACCCCCGGATGGTGGAAGGCGCCAAAGCGGCCGGCGCCGATCGTATTGAATTGTACACCGGCCCATTCGCGCATGATTTTATGGCCAATTCCGCCGCGGCCGTCGCCCGGTACACGGCAGCCGCAAGGGAGGCTGAAAAAATCGGAATCGGCGTAAATGCCGGTCACGATCTTAATTTGGATAATTTGAAATATTTCTGCGAACATTGCCCCGGATTGCTGGAAGTCAGCATCGGGCACGCACTGATTTCCGATGCGCTGTATTACGGATTAGCCAATACGATTCGGATGTATCTTCGACAATTGTAAAATTTGGGCTTTGTAGTTTATCTGAATTTCTTACCTTTGAACTTGTGATGCTGGTTTTCGGCCACAATTCTCTCCATTATAATCCTTCATCAGTTACCTACCAATTCAAACTTTTGAGGTTAGACAGGCTTATCTGTGGTAATGGCGTCTTGCGCCATTAAGCCTGTCTTTTTTCGTCGAAGATGCTTTTTGCCATCTTCTGCAAGCTAAATCGTTTTAATCGCTTTTCCTACCAACTCAAATTTCTGTGCGTTGTCCCGTTGTGGGCAACCGGGCTGTTTTATTCGTCGAACGACGAAGGCCGGGGATTTAATCACTTACCTACCAATTCGAACTTCTGTGAGTTGTCCCGTTGCGGGCAACCCGGCATTTCCGTTTGCTGAACGGATCAGGCCGTTTCCCGATCAATGGGCCGGCATCCTTCGCGGATGCACTATTGCAGAAGCATTTACACATTTAATTTTTTAACTAAATTATTCTATTGGTATGAAGCGATTACTAACAACCCTGGTTCTGCTGTTGGGAATGGCAGGACTGGCTCTTGCCCAGCGCACGGTCGTCGGCACCGTGAAGGGCGATGACGGAGAAGTGCTGATTGGCGCCTCCGTACGCGTAAAAGGCGCCAGTATCGGCGCCGTCACCGATGTCAACGGCAGGTACTCCGTCAATGTACCCGCCGGCTCTGATGCATTGATCTTCACGTACACGGGTTTCGCCACCCAGGAAGTCATGCTGGGGCCATCCAATGTGGTGGAAGTAGTACTGCAATCCGGAACGGTATTGAAGGAAGCCGTGGTCACCGCATTGGGGATTTCCCGGGAGGAAAAATCTTTGGGTTACGGCGTCACCAGCGTAAAAGGCGACGATGTGACCCGTTCCGGGGAGGTAAACGTCATCCAGAGCCTGGCTGCCAAGTCGTCCGGCGTACAGGTGATCGGTTCCGGCGGCACACCCGGCGCATCCTCGAAAATCCTGATCCGCGGCAATGCCACCTTTACCGGTGAAAACCAGCCGCTTATCGTGATAGACGGTGTACCGTATGACAACCAAACCCTGGGCTCCGTGGCCTCGGACTATCCGTTCAACGCCAACCTGAACGGCGTGAACAACAGTAACCGCGCCCTCGACCTGAATCCGGCCGACGTAGAAAGCGTCAATATCCTGAAAGGTCCGGCAGCGGCGGCCTTGTACGGCGCCCGGGCGGGAAACGGCGTGTTGCTCATCACGACCAAAAAAGGCAAAAAAGGCCTGTCGGTTAGTGTAAGCTCCAGCCTGGCATTCGACCAGGTGAACAAGCTGCCGGAAATGCAAATGGAATACGGCCAGGGAAATGGCGGCGGTAGTCTGACCAGCGCCGAAGGGACATACGTGGCGCAAGTGCCGAATAGCTGGGGGCCGCGCATCGGCACGGCAGGCATTCCGGAAGTAGCGCAGGCTTACGACAACTTTGATGCTTATTTCGAGACGGGCCAAACCTGGAACAACAACCTGTCTATCTCCATGGGCAACGAAAATACGACATTCCGCCTTTCGTACGGCAATGTCAAACAAACCGGTATTGTTCCCAATACCGAGCTGAACCGGAATTCATTTCGCCTGACAGCCGAATCGCAACAAGGCAGATTCAAACTCATGGGCACGGCCGCTTATGCCAAAACCAAAGACATCAAGGCTCAAAACGGCAGTAACCTGTCCGGTGTCATGCTGGCTTTGTCCCGTATGCCGGCTAGCTTCAATTTGCGCGGCGGCCCGGGCCCGAACGGATACGATACCCGCGACGGTCAGTCCTGGTCCTATTTTTCGCTGTATGACAATCCGCTGTGGTCGGCTTACAACAACCCGCAGACCGGCGACGTGGACCGGATAACGGGAAATGTTACCGGCACTTTTAATGCCACCAACTGGCTCGACCTGACCGCCCGCGTGGGCGCAGACGCCTATACCGATTCGCGCAAGCAGATTTTCGCCGTTGGCGCACAAGACCCGCCGGCCCCAGTCGGCGAAATTTGGGAGAACAACAAACGCCGCCTGGAAGTGAACACCGACATGTTTGCAACCGTTAAACCGCAATTGAGCGGCAAGTTCGGCGCCACGTTTACACTGGGTATGAACCTGAACACCCGCCGCGATGAAGACGTGTTCGCCCGCGGCCGCAACCTCGCCATTCCCGGGTTTTACAACCTGAGCAATGCCTCCGATCTGTACAACAGTTCGACGCTGTTTGAAAAACGGATCGCCGGTATATTCGGCGACCTGAACCTGTCGTTCGCCAACCAGGTTTACCTGAACATTACCGGACGCAACGACTGGGCATCCTCTTTTGGTGAAGACCTCCGCAAAAGCGGCTTCTTCTACCCGTCGGCCAACCTGGCATGGGTATTCTCTGAAGTATTGCCCTCCCGCGATATTTTGTCATTCGGTAAAGTGCGGGCAAGTTTTGCCCGGGCAGGTATCGAACCCTTCCCGTACCGTACGCGCACCTATTTTGTCGCGCCATTCATTACCGACGGGTTCACCGATGGATTTGGTTTCCCGTATGGCGGCCAGAACGGATTCAGCCTGAGCAGCCGCCTGGGCAATGCCAACCTGGAGCCGGAAATCAATACCACGACGGAATTCGGGGTGAACCTGAAGTTTTTCAAAAATTTGGTTGACCTTGATGTCAATTATTATATCAGCAAAAGTTCAAACCTGCTGGTATTGCGGCCAATCGCAGGCAGCACCGGCGCCGAAGAAATTTATACCAATATCGGCGAAATGGAAAATAAAGGGTGGGAGATCGAACTGGGTGTAAACCCGGTTTCCACAAAAATTTTCAAATGGAGCATCCAGGGTAATTTTACCCGCAACCGCAACGAGGTCACGAAACTCGCCGATGGTGTTACAGAAATCAACATCGAATCGGCGTTTGCCTCAATCGGTTCTTTTGCCATCGTGGGCCAGCCCTACGGCGCTTTGTACTCCACCAAATGGGCGCGCAACGATGAGGGTCAATTACTGATCCAGGCTAACGGTCTTCCCAAGGTCGACCCGCAGCGTGGTAATGTGGGCAACCCGTATCCGGACTGGACGGCCGGTATTCGCAACGTATTTGAAATATACGGCGTCACGATCAACGGCCTGCTTGATATTCGCCAGGGCGGCGCTTTGTGGAACGGTACATGGGCGCGCCTGAACCGCCTCGGCACCACCGCCGCTTCGGCTGCCCGCGACCAGACGTACGTGATTCCGGGTGTAAAAATTGCCGACGGGACGCCGAACGATGTTGCTATTTCAGCCAATTCCTATTTCTCCAACTACATCGGCGACAGTGGCGCTGCTGCTGTCGAACAAGTGGTTCAGGACGGTTCCTGGGTGCGTTTGCGCGAGCTGACGCTGGGATATAATATTCCATTGACAAACAAATATGTAAAGGGGATCAACGTGTATTTCACGGGCCGTAACCTTTGGTTGAGCACCGATTACACCGGCGTAGACCCGGAAACTTCGCTGACCGGTGCCGGATCCAACGTGGGCGGTTTCGACTATTTCAATATGCCCAGCACGAAGTCGTTCATCGTGGGCCTCAACCTGAATTTCTAAACTATTAACGCAATCAAATTATGAAAAAAATATTGAACGCAGGCGTATTGACCGTCCTGCTCCTGTTTGCCAGCGTCTCTTGTAGTAAGTTTGTGGATGGCTATGAAGTTTCGCCGAATTCCCCGGAGGAAACCACACCGGCGTTGTTGACCACTGTGATTCAGGTGGCCACATTTTCTCACTACAGCGGCCAGTTCGCCCGTTTTGCGGCAATGATGACCCAGCAATGCGCCGGCGCTCAGGCGCAGTATGAAGATATCGCCAATTATTCCATCCTGGAAGGCGATAACGTCAATGAATGGAACTCGCATTATTCGGCGATCACCGATTGCAATATCCTGATCGACCAGGCCGGCGACCTGAATCCGCATTATCGCGGTATCGGAAAGGTACTGAAAGCTATGAATTTAGCCCTTACGACCGATTTGTGGGGAGATGTGCCCAACCGGGAAGCCGGCAAAGGGCTTCAGGGCGAAGAATTTTTCAACCCGGCTTATGATTCGCAGGAATCCATTTACCAGGATATTCAGACGCTCCTCTCGGAAGCGCTGACCGACCTGGCCAAAGATGCCGGCTCCAATACCATTTTACCGGGATTGGACGACCTGATCTTCAATGGCGACGTTACCAAATGGACGATAACCGCCAATGTGCTGAAAGCCCGCTTTGAAAACCGGCTGAGCAAACGCGACCCGGCCGGCTCGGCCACCCGTGCCCTGGCCGCCCTGGATGCTGCCAAAGCGGCCGGTTTGGCCGGTCCGGATACCGACTGCAACGCTATTTTTCCCGGTGATGGCAACTCGCTAAACCAGTGGTATGCTTTCCAGGTAACCCGGGGCGATTACATTAAAATGGCGGAAGGTTTCGTCGGTTTGTTAAATTCCATCAGTGATCCGCGCCTGCCGTTCTACGCAGCGCCGGATGCCGCGGGCGGAATATCCGGCACCCCGTTAGGCTCTATCATAACCACAACCTCCGATGTGGGCAATTATTTAGCCGCCCCGGATGCGCCGTCGCCACTGGTAACCTATGTGGAGGCCAAGTTTATCGAAGCGGAAGCCGCTTTTCGGGCCAATGATAAAGCCCGTGCCGCTGCCGCGCATAACGAAGCGATCAAAACGCATATCAAACTGGTAACCGGCGCCGATGCACCTGCGGCTTATATTACCGCCCAGGCCAGCGAAACGGATGCCACCATCACACTGGAAAAGATCATGACCCACAAGTATGTGGCGTTGTTCACCCAGTTTGAGGTGTACAATGACTGGCGCCGGACGAACATACCCGCCCTGAGCCCGAACCCGATCGGGGCAGTCGCCGGTATTCCGCGTCGTTTGCCGACCACGCAGGAGGAGCGCCTGTACAACAAAAGCGCGCCGAATCCGCCGATTTCAGACATTCTGAAACGGATATGGTGGGATGAATAAGTAGGGTTTGGGGGTTTGGGGGGTTGGAGGGTTAGGGGTTTGGGGGGTTG
>CAUJEY010000241.1 GCA_963169325.1 Bacteroidota bacterium | reverse complement strand
CATGAGCATGTATTTTCAGGCAAATCTACTGCGCTAACAGGAATCATTCACTTCGCAAACTATTCACCGGATTCATCGCAGCAGCCTTTACGCTTTGCCAACTCACCGTCAGCAAGGTCAGGCCAATAGCTAATAAACCGGCGAGCCCGAAGGCCCGTTAACCTCAAATCTTTACATTTTCATCAGCAAATTGCCCGATAGCGGCGCCAGGAGTTGGCTGCTGAATTTACCCATGGCAGAAGTGCCTACGACCCCCGATTTGTCTCCAGGTTCTGCCAGCGGCTGAAGAAAAAAGGCATACTGCCCGGGTTGGCCGGGCGTCTGGCTTTGAATGACCTGGCTTAACCGGTTTTCCGCTTTTAACTCCTGATCGGCCGTGCGCAGCAATAAAAAGGTTTCCACGGTATGGCCGATCCAGTTGTTCATAAACCGGAAATCATGGAACCCTGAACTTTTTTCCGTGGAAGACCAGGAGGCCAGCAAATCAAACTGTACGGCGGATTGGCGGGTCGGATTCCGCACAACACCGCTCACAGTGTATATTTTTCCGCCCAAGCCGATCAGGGTTTGGCCGACGACATTGCTCGAACCGAACAGTTTTTTGGCAATCGCCTCGGTCAATATCACTTGTCCGGGGCTGTTCAGGGCCGTAGATGGGTTGCCCCGCAAAAATTCCGGTTCAAAAACGTGTAGAAATGCGGGGTCGGCAAAAGACCAGCGTTTGGTCGTTATACTCCGGTTCATATTGCCGAGCGTGACCGCTTCCGGCCATATCATAATCCGGGCAGCGGCCTCCACCTCCGGCATTCCGGTGGCCAGCGTCGGCGCCAACAGCCCCGGCGTCTTCGAAGACGGCAGACGTTCGTCGCCGGGCTTGTCGATCCATTTATTTACCTTAAAAATACGTGCTGCATCCTGAAGCAGTCCCTCCTGACGTGGCTCGCTTTGCATAAAAGCCGAGGCCAGCAGCACCGCAATCAGGCCGAACAACAGACTTCCTGTGGCGGCGGCAACCTGTGATTTGTCCGATTGAGCAGATGGGAAAAACGAAGAAAAATAGCGCCGGATCATAGCAGAATATTTTTGCCCGGATGAGTACAGGGCGGTTAATTGTTAATTGCTGATCTTTGTATTTCAATGATTGTGCCAGCACAATAAACAATTGATTAATAACATTTTACAGCATTTTAACGCTTTAAAAAGTGTTCGAAAACGAACACTCTGTGTTCGAAAACAAACGTAATATGAAGCGATACGACTTTCTTGTTGTTGGTGCAGGAATATTTGGCATTACGGCTGCCATTGAATTGCGAAAACGCGGGCACACCGTAGGCGTTTTGAATCCGGACACCATCCCGCATCCGTTGGCGGCCTCCACCGACATCAGCAAGGTGGTGCGTATGGAGTACGGCGCCGACCAGGAGTACATGGATATGGTGGAGGATTGTATCGGCGGGTGGCATGCCTGGAACGAACAGTTCGGCGACCGGTTATACCATGAAGTCGGGTTTCTGATGCTGTGCAGGCAACCGGTTAGTGCGGGTTTAAATGATTTTGAAACAGCCAGTTATAAAAATCTGCTGCTAAAAGGATACCAGCCGGAACACCTCAATGCCGAGGCACTCCAACGCCGCTTTCCAGTTGTCAATACAGATATTTACCCGGAGGCGTTTTTTAACCCCAAAGCCGGATTTGCGGAATCGGGTAGGGTAGTGCAAACCTTGGCCGGTTATGCCGTTCAATTGGGAGTAACGGTTCACGAAGGCCAAACCGCAATATCCTTAGAACAGTCGGGTGGGCGCGTCATCGCGGTAAACACCCGGGAAGGAAACCGTTTTGAAGCAGGCCATACGGTGGTTTGTGCGGGGGCCTACACGCCGTACCTGATACCGGAGATAATGGCCAATATGCGTATTACCGGACACCCGGTGTTTCACCTGAAACCCGGCAAACCGGAGTTATTTCAATCACCGCAGTTTACCGTTTTCACCGCCGATATTTCCAACAGCGGCTGGTATGGTTTCCCTTTGCATCCCCGCGAAGGCGTGGTAAAAATAGCCAACCACGGTGTCGGCGTAGAATTGCACCCGGAGCGGGATGAACGGATAGTCACCGAACAGGATACCAACCAATTCCGGCAATTTTTGCGGGAAAGTTTCCCGGTATTAGCCAACGACCCGATCGTATTCACGCGCCGTTGCCTGTACAACGATACACTCGACGGTCATTTCTGGATCGATAATCACCCCGGCACCGGCGCTTTAACGGTGGCCGCCGGCGGAAGCGGGCATGCGTTGAAAATGGCCCCGGTATTGGGCGACATGATCGCTACGGTGGCCGAAGGCGGCACACATAAATGGTCGACCCGGCATCGCTGGAGGGAGTTGGGCGCCTATACGAAACAGGTGGAAGCGGCGCGGTTCAAAGTGCAATAAAACTTACACCGGGCGCGTCAGCCTTCGCTGTTTAGCCCATTCGTCTTTTTTCACAAAAATGATGGGGATAAAATCGTCGGTCGGCTCCCCAATCAGGTAAAGCATCCAGTCCTGGTCGTATTCGCTCAGGATATTCCGCACACATTCCACCCGGCTGATTTTAGGAAGAGCACAATCAGACCAATAAAACAACTCCACCCGGTAATGTACTTCCTGATGCTTGCCGTTGATGGTCATCTCGATTTCAATCTCCTGTTTGCCAGGTCCGGATGGAATAGGTATAGCGATGTGTGGCATAGTGGAAAGTATTTATGGTTTGTGTTTTAAGTGTTTAGGTGTTTTAGTATTTTAGTGTTTTAGTGTTTTAGTGTTTTAGTGTTTTAGTGTTTTAGTGTTTAGGTCGCCAGGCAGGACTAAAACACCTAAACACTAAAACACTCATTGTCATTCGCTGCGGAGGCTGTCTGCCGGATTGGCAAGTGCAGCCCGGAGACTTTGAAAACTCACCGTGACAAAAGCAACCAACAAGGCCGTTATCCCGGCAAAAACAGGTATCCACCAGTCAATCGTGGTGCGGTATACAAAATTCTCCAGCCAGCGTTGCAAACCATACCATGCCGCCGGCGCTGCCAGGAAAAAAGCGAACAATACAAGTCTCATAAAATCGGCGGACAGAAGTCTCAAAATACCAGCCACAGATGCACCCAATACTTTTCTGATGCCAATTTCCTTTGATCGTTGTCCGGTCAAAAATGTCGCCAGACCGAACAAACCCAAACAGGCGATGAACAAAGCGAGCACCGTGAAAAGTAAAATACCCTGTCCCATAATCGTTTCTTTCGACGATAAATCTGCCAGACTTTCATCCAGGAAATAATAGGAAAACGGCTTGTCAGTGGCCATTTTTTGCCATGCCTGCTTTGTTTTTTGCAGAAATGCCGCGGTTGCGGCGGGTGCTACACGGGCGATTGCGTAATGCTGTTGATCTGGCGCATAATGTAAAATGAGCGGACCAACGGGATTGCGCAGGGTTTCGTAATTGAAATCGCTAACCACACCCACGACGATCAGGCCGTCGTTGAGTTTGGCGCCAAGAGGCTCTGAGCCCAGGCCCAACGTTTTGACCGCCATCTCATTCAGAATAACACTGGTCGTATCAGTGAGCATTTCCGTGCTAAAATTCCGGCCTTTTAATATCCGTATTTCCATTGCGGGGATAAAATCGGCATCTACCATGAAGGATTTCACCCAAAGGGATTGAGCCATTTCCGGCGTCCGGTATGTTTTGGTAAACATAGTGCTGCCGGCGGGCAAAGTGCCCGTCAAAGAGGTGGCTTCCACGCCATTTTGCTGCGCTATTTCCTGACGAAAAGCCGCGGCTTTTTCGCCAAGCAGATTGATATTTTCCACCACACAAATCCCGTCGCGCCGGAATCCCCAATCGCGCTCCTGCATAAATTGAAGTTGCCGGAATACGCCGAGACAACCTATAAGTAATACCAGGGCAATAAAGAATTGCCCCACCACCAATATGCTTCGCAGTCTTTTGTTGCCCTGCAAACCCCATTCTCCTTTAAGTACGGCCGCCGGCCGAAAACGGGACAGAAACAACGCCGGGTAAATGCCGGTCAACATGCTCACCGGCACAGCAAACAAAACCATACCGGCATTCAACTCGAACCGGTACCGCACAAGGTCAAGCATGGCGGAGCCGGTAATCTGCTCAAATACAACCAACAAGCCCTCCGCAGCTAGCAAGCCAACACCTGCTGTCGCCAATCCGAACAGCGCGGATTCCAGCAATAAATCGCGAATCAGACCGGCCCGGCTTATACCCAGTGTTTTTCGAATACCGATCTCTTTTGCGCGCACGGAGGCTCGGGCGGTCACCAAGTTGATATAATTCACCATGGCGATCAGTAGAATAAAGCAGCCGATGAGCAAAAAACCGTATACTTTCTGAGGGTCGCCGCCGCCTGAAACTTCAAAATTGAGTCGGGATTGCAGGTAAATATCGCGAAAAGGTTGCACGATCCATTGAAAGCTGTTCTGCCCCTTCGACCATACTTCATAAGTTGCATCGCCGCCGTATGCCGGATAAATGCGCTCCCGGATTATTTGATCCAGGCTTTTTTTCAACCCCGCTAAAGAGGCGCCGGGACGAAGATGAACATAGCTGTAAAAGGCGGCAGAGTACCAATCCGGTTGCACTTTGTTCTGCAATTTGGAGTACACTGGGAGCCACATCGATCCGTCCAGATGCGAAGCATGAGGCAGATCGCCAACCACCCCCGTTACACGGTATAGCCTGCTTTCTTTCCCGGCTTTTATCGTTTGACCGACGGCCGGCTCCTCGCCAAAATATTTATGCGCAAGCGTTTGAGATATGATGACCTGGCCATCATCGCGCATAGCATCATCCCTGCTGCCGGCGACAAACGGGTAGTCAAACATCCGGAAAAACAGGGAATCCACATACAACACCTCTTTTTCTTCAAATTGCCGTTCTCCAACAATAACTGTTTCTGTTTCGTATTTTTTAAATCGGGTCCCATATTCCACCTCCGGGCAATCGGCCATTAGCCGTGGCAGTAAGGCCTCCGGACCGTTTGCAAAACCGCCCATATTTATAAAACTGCATCCAATACGATAGGTACTTGCTCCATCGCTAAAAAAACGATCTACCTGGTGCTCTTGCCAGGCAAATAAAATAGCGAGGAAAGCACAGGCGATACCAAGCCCAAAGCCCATGAGGTTGAGCGACAAGTAACCCGGATGGCGTAAAAGCGCGCGCAAGGCGAAAGTGAGGTGACGTATCATGTTCATTTGTTTCGTAAACTGTCCACAGGGTTAGCCAGAGCGGCTTTCATACTTTGCAAGCCTACGGTTAAAAAGGCAACGACAACGGCGCCGGCGCCGGATAATGCAAACACCCACCATTCAATACTGATGCGATAAGCAAATTCATCGAGCCATTGATCCATGAGATACCAGGCAATCGGCGTGGCTAACACCAGGGCAATGACCACTAATTTCAGGTAACCCTTTGCCAACAGCGCCACGATGCCGGCCACCGTGGCGCCCATCACTTTCCGGATGCCGATTTCTTTGGCCTTTTGATGCACGGTAAAACTGATGAGGCCGAACAGACCGAAGCAAGACAGGAAAATGGCGATACCTGCAAAGTAGCCGACCAACTGTGCCAGCCTGCCTTCATCCTGGTAGGCATCTTGCAACTGTTCGTCGAGAAAAGTATATTCGAAGGCTTTTTCGGGAAAATAAGTCTTCCAACTTTTTTCCAGAAAATCCAGCGTTTCCGGCAGGCGGGTATTTTTAATTCGTATGGCGAAAGTGGTAAACGAGCCGACATTAATATCCAGCACGACCGGCTCTAATTCTTCCTGGAGGCCTTGGATGTGAAAATCATTGATCACCCCCAGCACTTTGCCGGTTTTGCCGCCTTTGGCGATTTTTTGACCGATAGCATCTTCCGGTGCATCCCAGCCGAGCGTTTTTACCGCCTTTTCATTTAGCAGATAGCCGTCGATATGATCGGTACCGTATTCTTTTCCGAAGTTTCTGCCGGCAATGACTTTCAGATCGAAGGTTTGAACAAAGTCATAATCGGCCGAAATACAAGGCAATACGACATGTTCATCCAGGCTTATTTTATCCGTGGTGATCGGATGCCGCACTGCCCCGATGCCCGGCATGTTAGACGCCAGGGTAATCGCTTCGATATTGGGGTGTTGTGCCAAATTTTCCTCAAACGAATTCATGCGTTCCCGCATGGCGGCATTTCCGGGGGTGAAGGAAGTGTTGATGCTTGAACTAAACAAGGGCGCCGTCAGAATATGGTCGCTATTAAATCCCAATGGCCGGTTTTTCCAATAATTTAGTTGGGAATACACAATCAGCGTGCCGCTCAACAACGCGATGCCTACAATAAATTGCACGGTGATTAAGGTTTTTCGAAGCCATTGTTTGCCGCCGGTATGGCCGGTATGTTGCTGAAATATTTCCGCAGCTTGTACCCGGCTGGCGACATAAGCCGGCCAGGCGCCGGCCAGCAATCCAGCCAGGAGAAAAATACCGGTAAACGTCAAACTCTGTGGCCAATCGCGCAGCAAATCGAACGACAATTGCCTGTCGGTCAGGGTATCGAGTTTTGGCAACAGCCCGTTTACGAACACCAGCGACAACACAAAGGCCATTGCGCAAATGAGCAGGGTTTCGACCATAAACTGCCGGATGAGGCCTTGCCGGCCCGCGCCCAACACCTTTCGCACGCCCACTTCTTTCATACGCCCCAGGTAAATGGCATTGGACAGATTGATAAAATTGATGCAGGCAATAAGCAGGATCAGTAGCCCCACTATGGCAAAAAGCCGCAAATAGGTCGCATTGGCCGAAGATTCCGGCTCGTCCCAGGTCTCGGAGCGTAAGTGAATTTCGGGAACCGGAAATAGTACAAACTTTTGTTTCTCAACAAATTCTTTATGGCCAAAACGCCGAAGGAAATCCGGAAATGCAGCATTTACCGCCGCGCTTGCAGCGCCGGGCTTCAACAGGACGTAGGTATAGGTGTAAGAGGCGATCCAGTTTTTCGTTTGGGCCTTGAGGATGTTTTCCCGGGCAAACGCCGGCTCTACATCAACGATGTTGGCAAACGGCGCCAGGAAATCAAAATGAATATGCGCCGTTTCCGGAAAGTTACGCACCACGCCGGTTACCACAAACGGCGTTTTTTGGCCGCCCAGCAGCAAGGACTCGCCCAACGCATCCGTTTTGCCAAAAACCTGCCGGGCGGTTTCTTCGCTCAGTACGATTGAAAACGGGTCCGACAAGGCGGTTTCCGGGTTTCCACGCAAAAAATCAAATTGAAAAACCCGGTTCACCGTGCTGTCCACAAACAAGGCTTCCTCCAGTTCGAACATCCGGTCGTTTTTGGGATCGCGTACGCTGATGCTGCGCGGGAACATACGGGTCGCCACCTCCACCTGTGGAAACTGCTCGGCCAGCAATGGACCGACCGGCGCCGGCGTTCGGGTGAGTTCAAAAGCGCTGCCGGAAAAAGTAGCCTGATAATTTACCCGGTACAACCGGTCGCCATTGGGGTGAAAACGGTCGTAATGGCGTTCGTGCTGAATATAGATGACGATCAGAAAACAACAGGCCATACCCAGCGCCATGCCGAGCAGGTTGATACTGGTGTAACCTTTTTGTTTCCAGAGGTTTCTTAAGGCGAGTTGCAGGGTAATTTTAAACATGTGCGGCGCGTAATACCCATCGACGACAGGTATATTTTTGTATTCCCTGCCGGGACCACAAATGCTATGCCATTACACCTAAACTATTGGTATTGAATGTTTAATGAAATAATGAAATGGCCGGAGTGTGCAATTCCGGACAGCCGGCTGTGCGGTGGCGGACAGTGTGTAAAAGTCAAAATGTAAAATGTAAAAGTCAAAATGTAAAAGGGCCTCGCGAACTTTTACATTTTGACTTTTACATTTTACATTTTGATTTTACTCTTTCTGCGCATTGCCCTGCCAGTACCAATAAAACGGCACACCTGTCAGCATCAATACAACACCGAGTGCTGCTTCCCGTGGATGGTTGATGCAGGTGATGATAATCAAGGCCACACAAAACAACACGAATAAACCCGGAACGATAGGGTAGCCCCACACTTTGTACGGCCGGTCGGCGTTCGGCTCGCGTCGGCGCATGATAAATACACCGAAGGCTGTTGCACCATAAAAGAAAAATGCTGCAAAAATCAGCATATCGGTCAATTGGTCAAAACTGCCGGACAGCACCAACAAACAGGCCCAAACGCCCTGCATCCACAAGGCCGGATTGGGCGTGTGGTATTTCGGATGAATTTCGGCGGCACGCCGGAAGAACAACCGGTCTTTGGCCATGGCATTGTACACCCGGGGCGGCATCAGAATGGTCGCATTGGTACAGCCCAGGGTGGTGATCAGAATGATGATAGAAATCAGTACTGCCCCGGTATTGCCGGCAAAATGCCGCACCACCGCCACGGCGGCTATTTCGTTTTGTGTTTGGTGTGCACTGATCAACTGGTCGATCGGTAATACATAGAGATATGTAAAATTGACTACAGCATACGCACCAATGATGATCATCATACCCGAAAACAGTGCAAGCGGCAGATTTTTATGGGGTTCTTTGATTTCGCCGCCGAGAAACCCGACCGTGTTCCAACCTTCATACGCCCAAAAGGCAGCCAGCAAGGCAGCGAACATGGCCTTTATTAGCGTGAAGTCCGTCCAATCGCGCGCCACAAATTGAACCGAGGGCGTATGAAAATTGGCAAAACTGCCGCCGCCAAAAAACAGGCCCGACAGTACGATCAACGACAAACCCAGGATGACTAAGCGTGTGATCCAGGTACTGAGCGCCGCGGCGCCCCGAAGACCGCGGGTGTTTAAAAAAGTCAACGTTAATATCAGCGCGATCGTGACGGCTTTTACTCCCGCGTTTTCAAAAGGTTTGAAAATTAAAAACTGAATACTTTCGATAGATTCCGGCAAATGCGGCAATGGAAATATCGAGTTGAGGGACTGGGTAAATACATAAGCAATACCCGCAACTGCCGCCGTTTTAATTACGGCAAAAGTGCTCCACCCCCACATAAAAGCCATAAAACGCCCATATATACGCCTAAAATATACGTACTCGCCACCCGAACCGGCCATCATGCCGGCAATCTCCGCATTGCTCAAGGCGCCACAAAGACTGATAATACCCGCCAGCACCCAAGCCGCCAGCACCAGATCGGGCGACATGAGCTGCTCCGACATGGGCGCTACTTTTTTGTACACGCCCGATCCGATAACCGAACTGACAACGAGAATGGTGGCGGCTCCGAGCGTGAGGCTTCGAACGAGTTGACCTTGTTGTTTTTCCATTTTTAGGTTAGCAGGTTTCTGGTTAGAAAGTTAAAAGGTTTGAAGCCAGCCGTGCGGATACTCCTTTAACGGCGCAAAATGAAAAGCCTCTAATTGTTTGAGGGTCCGCTGTCGCAAAAAGCCCAGACGCTGGTTGGCTAAAACAGGATGCCCTTTGGCTAACAAAGGCTGATAAATATTTTGGAAACGAGTGAATTTCAATGTTTTATGGCGGTGGGTGCGCACATCAAGGATGCTTGCGCTGGTTTTGCTCACGCTGGCCATTTCTTCCTGCGCTTCGGTAAGCCAGATATCGCCCAGGGCATGGTTGGCGCGGTACACCCGGCGTATTTGTTTGAGCGGCAAATGGTCTTGCAAATTTCCTGCTCCGGCGCGCCAAACGCATACGAGGCCTTCGTTTTCTCCGGGCGGGCGGCTCGGCGTTCGGATCGAATCGAGAATATCATCCGCATAAGCCCCCGCGATATATTCTGCGCGAATTTTCCACCCGTCAAAATCGAAAGTGGTAACAGGCGCCGATGGCGTATCCTCTTCCTGCCATTGCTGGTTTTCCCAACGTTGGACGGCGAATCGCGTGGCCCATTGGGTGGAACGCCAGATCAGCCAGCGCAGCGCGGACTCCATCAACTGAACTTGCGCATAAGGGCCCCGTATAATAGCCAGCGGTTCGCCGGGGAGCAGTAACATGCCTTCAGGCGCGGCCCAAACATTCACCCGCAAGCGCAGGCGCTGTAAGTAATTGAGAAAACTTTCGCTGAATACGGAAATGCCCCGCTCATCCGTCACCTGCCCAAGATGTTGAATAATTTCCGGCGAAAAACGAAACCGGCGGATATGCTCTGCCAGGAGGCCGGCGCCGCAGGCAATAGCAAAAGGCGCTTTGGGATAATAAGCCAGGTGAAATAAACTATCCTCGTTGTAAACGCCGGAATGCCAGGATTCCTGCGCAGAAAATGCCGGGCTCAGGTCGGAGAGCCAGTCGAAAGTACTTGGAGAAGCCATTGAGCAAAAGGGTAGTACGCCGAAGATTTATAAGGATTGGGCTTGGCGGCCAAACATGGTGTAACCGACGGCAAAGAAAAACATATTGCCGCGCAACGCCGGGTTTTCCCCGCCCAAATTTAACCACCGGTAACCGACCCTTACCCGAACGCCATGATAGGACGTGGCGACGTTAGTTTTCCCCGCATTAAATTTCACATCCGCCTGAACGGCAGCCGTCAGATGTCCGCCCTGAAACTTGAAAAAATCGAAATAATCCGGATAAGGATCGGCCTCGTCTTCCAGCGGTGGACGAATTGTGGTGTACCCGCCGCCGACAGTGGGTAAAATGCGCAAGCGGGATTTACTGATAATATCGTATCCGGCTTCCAACTCCACGCCAAAAAAAGTGGAGGATTCGTCTTTTTCCCAAAAATATCCTTTTGCCTCCACCGGCCGTTGTAGTTTTTGACCGCCTACAGGAATCCGCAAATATGCGTTCCAACGATTATTCCAATAACCGACGGCAAAATCGCCGCCATAACAGGTGCGAAAATTATTATCCAACATGCCGGACCAATTGCCCTGAAGGAAAAGAACATCAACTGACAGGCCCCAATTTCCTGGCGGCGGCGTATTGTACATCCGGCCCCGCATAAAACGGGCAAACCTTGAAGTAGGGTATTGAGTTAAAAACGCATCCAAGCGCGCGTCAAATTCGGCGGCAGCCGGTTCTTCCGTACTCAACCGGAGCAGAAAATTGAGCAAAAGGTCGGCAAAAGTCTGCTCTTCTGCCGGTAAATCGGCTTGACGGATTTGTTCGAAATATTGTCCCTGGTCGCCGTATAGCCGGTTGTCCAATATTTTGAACAGGCTGTCTGCGGGCGGCGCGATTTTCATGGCGTTGTTGTCTTCCCAGGCTTTGGTAAACCGCGCGACTTCAGCAAAAGCGGCATTGTAATCTTCCAGCCAGAAATACAGCAGCCAGCGCTCGTCCCATTGCAGCGGCAAATAACGGTCGTTTTCCAGCCCGCGCAGCGTATCTAGTAAGGCGCGTACTTCTGTTGAGTTGCCGTCCCGGAACGCCGTTATCAAAGATTGCCGGTCAACAGCAATTTGTGCCCACTGCGCGAGGGGCGCCTCCGGTTGACCACTGAGGAGCAAAGGACAAAAAAAGAACAGCCAATAAAAGTAATGACGTCGCATCTTGACTTTTTTAGTTTTTAATCAAATGTCAATTTCGCCCTGAAAAACGCTTTGTGCCGGGCCGCACAACCAAATATCGGTAAAAAAACCGTCGTGATGCGCTGTAAACCGCACCGCCAGGTCGCCGCCTTTGGCGCTTACGGGGATATCCGCTTGCCCAACTGTCTGTCCGTTACTGCGGAACCACGCAATAGCCGCAGCCGTGACGCCGGTACCGCAAGCCAGGGTTTCGTCTTCCACGCCGCGTTCGTAGGTGCGTATAAACAGTTGCCCTTTGTTTTCGCAGACAAAGTTGACATTGATACCTTCCTGCCGGAAACGTTCGGAATACCGGATGGCGCGCCCTTCCTGTACCAGGTTCAGCGCATCCGGATCGGGCACAAAACGTACGAAATGCGGAGAGCCGGTATTCAGCACATAGTCGCGTCCTGTTTTCAAACCGGCGGAATGGCCCGGCTCTTCTGCGGGTAGGTTATCAACTGTTTCAATTTGGCCAACATCGCTCATTTGCAATTCCACCCATTCGCCACCCGGCCCGATAGAGTGGGGGAGGAGTGCCCGGTGTTCGCCGTCGATGGCCATAAAACGATAACCCGCTTCCCCTGCCTGAATTCCGAGATGTTTGGCAAAAGCGGCGATGCAACGGCCGCCGTTCCCACACATCGTACTTTCCCGTCCGTCGGAGTTAAAATACACCATTTCGAAATCAAGGCTGGCATGATGTTGTAAAAGAATAAGGCCGTCGGCGCCAATGCCAAAATGGCGGTCGCACAAAAAAGCGATTTGCTCCGTGTCCTTGCGATGCAGGGTTCGGCTTTGGCGTTGATCTACCATAATGAAGTCATTGCCGGCCCCCTGGTATTTATAAAACTGCATAAGTTTGTTTTGCCGGCAAAAATGCGACGGTAAAAAGTATAAAAAAAATGTTAAGATTCATTAAAGGCACGATTTTTAGAGGGGTTAATTGTTTTATGTCGTACTTTTTGCCTTTGGATAATTTCGCTCCAACAAAAACACCTGCCACAGCGTTTTCGTGTGCAGATTTTTTTGACTCCAGTTTTAAAACTACTCGTTGTGTTTATGAGAAAATATGCCATGCTGTTTGCGGTTTCCCTGACCAGCTCTGCGTTAACGGTATTTTTGTATCAGCGCCTCGAAGGTCCCGGGCGTGTGCTTTGGAATAATGGAGAAACCGGAGAGGTTCGGTACGCAGGACTGGTTGACAAACTATTCAACGCGCGGTCGACAAGTTCTTTTTTATCTTCTTCGCCAACCGACTTTATAATGGCGGCAGAAGTGTCCACCCCTGCCGTAGTTAATATTCGTGCATTACTGGAATCCGGCGGCGGCATTTGGGGAAGCGGTTCCCTGACCGGCTCTTCCGGGTCGGGCGTCATCATGTCGCCGGACGGATTTGTGGTCACCAACCACCACGTGGTGGAAAACAGCCGTGATATCAGGGTGACTTTGGCAGATAAGCGTCAGTACCAGGCCAAATTGGTCGGCTCGGATCCATCTACCGATATTGCCTTACTGAAAATTGAAGAATTTGATTTGCCTTTTATGCTCTTTGGCAATAGCGATTCCATCCGGGTCGGTGAATGGGTATTGGCAGTCGGCAATCCGTTCAATTTGGAAAGCACGGTCACTGCGGGCATTGTGAGCGCAAAGGGCCGGAACATCAATATTTTGGGGGGCGTCACCAGTATAGAATCGTTTATCCAAACGGATGCAGCGGTTAATCCCGGCAACAGCGGTGGCGCGCTGGTGAATACGGCAGGCGAATTGATCGGGATAAATACCGCAATTATCACAGAATCGGGCAGTTACGAGGGATATTCCTTCGCGGTGCCCTCTAATCTGGTTCAAAAGGTACTCCGTGACTTGCGCGAATACGGGGAGGTTCAACGCGCTTTTCTGGGAGTAAACATCGAAGACCTCGACAGCGAGGTGGCCCGCGAAATAGGCCTGCCCAATGCCGATGGCGTACGGGTGACCCGAATCAATAACAATGGAGCGGCAGCCGATGCCGGGCTTAAAGCCGGCGATATAATTCTGGGGCTAAATAACGCCCGTGTCAAACGTACACCGGAACTTCAGGAATACGTAGGCCGTTTCAGACCTGGCGACCGGATTAACGTGGAATACTGGCGGAATGGCCAAAAGTATAATGTAAACGTTTTACTGAAAGACCTGAACAACTCCACTAAAGTCGCCTCTTTTGTCAAAGGCGATGAACTGGAATCAGATTTAGGGTTCGAATTACGCAATCTTTCCCGGGAAGAGCAACAACGTACCCATATTCAGGGCGCAATGGTATCCAGTATCCGCCGGGGCAGCATCGTACACGATACGAATATGCAACCGGGTTTCATTATTACCAGCGTCAATGGCAACCGGGTAAGCGATATTTCTGAAACAATGGAGTGTATTCGTAATGCCTACAACAGTTTAGTGTTAGACGGCTATTACGAGGGCGAACCCGATTTGTATTCCTATCGTTTCCGGAAACACAATTAATTTTTTTGTTTCTTTTTGGCTTCCTCCTCCAGCCGTAATAATTCAGCTTGGGCTTTTTGAATATCGCTTTGAAGTTGCGCCAGTTGTTGTTGTGCCTGAGTGAGTTTTTGGTTTTCAGCAGCTATTTTTTGTGCGGTATCCGATTTGACGCGGGCAACTTCGGCGGCGCTTTCCGCTTTGGTGTCTGCAATTATTTTGGCTTCCTGTTCTTTGGTTTGAGCAATGTTGGCGGCAGCATCCTGTTTAGCCTTATATACGGATTCTGACGCTTCTTTTTGAGCGGCTGCAATCTCTTCCTGTGCTTTTTTACGGGTGTTTTCCGTTTCGGCGGCGTACTGGCGTCGTTTTTCCTCCGCTTCTTTCCGGGCTGATGACACTTCCGCCGCTGCCTGATTGCGCGCATCTTCCATTTCCTTGCGGGCGCGTTCCTGGGCATCGGAAACCTCTTTGGCAAAGGCAGCTTTTTTGTCGTCCGAATCCTTTTTAGCCTGTGCGATGGCCTCCAGGGCCTGTTGTTTGGTACTTGCGACCTCCCGGGCTGCATTTTCTTTCGTGGTGACGATGATGCCGGCCGATTCTTCTTTTGCCTTGGCTACTGCCTCTGCACTTTCCTGCCGGATACGCGCGGCATTTTCCCGGGCTGTTTTGATTTCTTCGGCAGCCTGCTGGTTGGCGTTGGCTACTTCCTGTGCAGAACGTTCGCGCGCTACGGCTACTTCAGATGCCAGGCGCTGGCGTTCGCGGGACGAATTTTCGCGGGCAATCCGCACACTATCTGCCTCTGCGGTTTTGATTGCAGCAATTGCCTGGGCACTTTGTCGCTTCGATTCTGCCGCGGCATTAGCGGCTTCCTGTTGTGCCCTTACCTGTGCTTCTTTTGCCGCCGCAATTTCCTGTGCGGCCTTTTCTTTTGCCGTTGCAATTTCCTGTGCGGCTTTTTCGCGCGTTTTTACAACTTCCTGTGCTGTGGCATTGGCCGTCTCCGACTGTATTTTTTTCGCTTCAGCAATCGTTTGAGCCGCTTCTTCCTGTATTTGTTTAATTCGCCCATCAGCGGTTTGTTTGGTAGATGCTACCTCTACGGCGTACAGTTTTTGGGCCTGTTCCGCTTTGGAGTTGGCTTCCACTACTTTATTACGCGCTTCTTCCTGTGCCTTTGTTACTTCCTGCTGACTGCGGTCGCGCGCTTTTACCACTTCATCGGCGCTTTGCAGTTTGATTTTATTTTCCTGTTCTTTTGCTGCCGCAACCGCTTTGGCCAGTTCATCCTGAATTTTAGTAATTTCTTCTTCCGCTTTACGACGCGCGATCAGCACGTTCGCTGCAATGGAATCCCGCTCCAGTTTGGCGCGGTTTTGGGCTTCGCTGATAGCCTTTGCCGCTTCATCCTGCACTTGTTGTACACTTTGGGCAGCCCTTTGGCGGCTTTCTGCCACATCTTTGGCAATATCAGATTTTTCGCCGGCGGCTTTTTCTTTTTGTACTACTATTTCCTGACGGGTTCTTTCGATTTCATCCGCTGCGCGTTTTTTTGCATCTGCCACCTCCAGTGCGCTGGCTTCTTTTTGTTTGGCCACATTCTCGCGGATCTCGGCCATTTCAGCAGCGCTGTTTTGCTGCACCAGGGCTTTTTCTTCGGCAGCCTTGCGCCGCGACTCGGATACTTCGCCTGCCAGCCGTTGTTTTTCCAAAACGCTGTTTTCCCGGATACGGGCAACTTCATTGGCGGCCTCTTCCTGCGTTTTGAGAATTTGTTCGGATGCTGTCTTTTTGGCGCCGACCACATCTTCCGTTGTTTTTTCTTTTTCTGATTTTGCCCGCTCTCGCGCTTCACTTACGATACGGGCGTTTTCGTCCCGGATACGTTTTAATTCATCTTCGGCATTGGTGCGCGAACTGGCAATTTCATCGGCATATTGCAACTTTGCCTGATCTAATTTTTCCTTGATTTTAACCAGTTCCGCAGCGGCGTTGTCGCGGGCTTTTTTCACTTCTTCTGCCGAGGCTAAACGCGCTTTTTGAATATCTTCAGCGGCTTTACGACGTTCATCCTCTACGCTGGTGAAGATTTTAGACACGGCTGAATCTGCCCTGCTTTTATTTTGATTGATATAAGCCTGCGTTTCTGCCTTCGACTTTTCAATTTCAGCCATACTGGTTTTGCGGGCTTCCAGCACTTCATTAGCATATTCGAGTTTCTTTTGGTTGGCAGCATCTCGGGCGGCCGCAACTTCCTGCTGCAATTGCAGTTTTATGGCTTCACCGCGGTCTTTTTCCGCTTTTATCTCATTCCGGAGTGTTTCTTTGGTACGTTCCAGGTCGCCCCTAAGGCTGGTTACTTCACTATCACTAACGGCGGCTGAAGTGGGCTTTTTCCCAGGGGTTGTCGTCGTTTTGTTGCCGGCGCCAGTGGTGGTTGAAGTACCGCCGGCATCGGCCTGAGCCGGCTTTTTGCCTGCCACGGCCGCGCCGGGCGTATCCTTTACGGCAGCCGTTTCAAGGACGTTGCTAAAGCAAACACACAGGTTCCGGAATTCACTTTGCCGGTTTGGGTTAATGGTAAATTTGTACTTCTGCCGGTCTACAAAATTGATCAGATTGACCCCGGTAATAGTGGTGCCTGACAACCAGTTGATCGCCTCCAGATCGAGTTGAAGGTTGTTGCGGTGGGTAGGGACATTGCCCGGTACAACCTCGCCCAGATTAATAAACTTGTAGATTCTTTCTTTTCCAGAAAAATCAACAAAGGCGACCTGGTCATCCTGGTTAAACTCAATGCCCCCAACCGAGGTCATCCGGGCATAAATACCTTTTTCATCGGTAAAAAACTCGATGCCATAGTTGTACCCGCCCCGGACCACGATGGTTATCAGGTCGGTACGGACGATTTGAACACCGGAAATTTTTTTATTTTCTTTGATAACGCCGGAACAATCCTGCGCGTGGATTCCAAAGGTTATCAGGGAGGCGATGAACAGGGTAGCGTAACGAAGGAAGGGTGTCATGTTACTATCTGGGCGAATTAGGTTGAAAATACAGATGAACGATGGGGCGGCAATTTAGATTTTTTCTTCAGAGTAAAAAAAGATACCGGCATTTGATTCCGGAGAATCCAAACATTTTTAACACATTGCCGCAAAATTCAAAATAAATATTTGTAATGTTTATACAAACCTGTACTAGTTGCCGGATAAGTGCCGAAAGAACGCCTGGTGATGGGTTAATCATCCTTTTTTAGCCATAAAGTTTTGTTAAATTAATCCGCATGGGCGCTTAGGCCGGCACTCATTCCGGGCTTTTATATAGTCTCATCCAAACCCCGCCTTGCTTTTTATCTTGTATTAGAATCCACTCTTGCTCCAAATTTTCGATATCTTTTTCCGAAAAATCGTTAAAAATATTAGAAACCAGGATGTATTTGTTTTGAACAAAATCCTTTTCAATAAACTGTCTTTTATCGCCATTCAACAACAGATTTTCGCCGGTGTTGATATTGGGAAAGGCGGTTCCAATACTTTGAAAATCAATATTTTGTTGTTCTATATAATCGATCATGTCGCTTCGCAGGCGGTGATAAGGCAAATGTGCCAGGGTAGCGTCCCAGTCCATTGAAATACCGCGCGGATAAATCCAGCAATTGCCACTGAACATCCCCACTAAGAGCACGACGAGCAGGCCTCTTTTTTTGAGTGTATCAAGATTTGACTGCACTAATTGGTAGAACAAATACACGTGAAAAGCAAGAAACAGCGGGAGAAAATAACGATGCGCCGAAAGCATTTTGTAAAGCAGGGCAGACGGGGTAAGCAAAATGACGAGGCAGCATAACAGCAGCAGCAGTGCGCCCGACCATTCACTTTTATGGGGCGGTCGGCCTTCCATTTCTGACTTGCCGATGATTTTGGAGCGCGCATCTACCCCCCGGAACACTAAAAAGACTAAAATTGCCCACTCGAATACTCGCCCGAAATCGGTCCAGCGCCAACCGATAACCAGTAAATTACGGAACAGTCCGAGACCATGAGTCGCTTCGAAAGCCGGCGCCCAGGGTGAAGCGGCATGATAACCCGTCCAACCTGTCGCCTGTTGATGCCACCACAAAAACCAGGCGGCAAAAGCAAAACCGGGTAGAAATGCCAGTCCGGACAACCGTTTTGGCTGAAAAAAACAGGCAGGGCGCCAATGCGCTATCGCCTGCCAGAGAAACAAAGCGCCCGCTGTCATCATGCCGCGCATGCTGATGGCGCACAATCCAAAAATACCCGCAACCACCCACTTGTTTCGACTGCTGAGTAAACCTTCTGTAGCCAACAAAAAACAACATGCGAGAACGATGTCGGGACTCACCAAAGCGCTTTGACCAGCGATGACGGGATCCAGAAACGCCAAAGGAATGAGCCACAACGCCCATTCCTGACCGGCTACCCGCCGGCCTAAGCGGAATAACAACCATACAATTCCACACAAAAAGGGAAACATAGCCCAATGGCTAACCGGAAGCGTTTTTCCGGCAATATGCCATACTAGGGCTAAATAATAGCCGAAAACCGGTGGATGTCCGCTGTCAATTTCTGGTGGAAGCGGTGTCCAGCACAGCCCATTTTCAAAAAAATGGTGCGCTTGTTTGCTGGCCAATTGGACGGTATCCCAAAAAAAGGGGTACGATTGTACGGCATAAGTCCAGGCAGCAAGACCAAGAAAAAATGGAAGAAGTTTAAGAAAGTCGCGCAAGCGCTGTTTTTTGCCAAAGGTCGGACCTTTTTAATGCAATCTGGTACCAATGAGCCGCAAAAACTCGCTTCGGGTTTCGGCATTTCTGAATTCGCCGGTAAAGGCCGAGGTAGTGGTAATGCTGTTTTGTTTTTGTACGCCGCGCATCATCATACACATGTGTTGGGCCTCGATGACGACGGCAACGCCCAACGGTTGCAAGGTTTCCTGAATTACATCCCGGACTTCGATGGTGAGGCGCTCCTGTACTTGCAATCGACGCGCAAAAACGTCGACTACACGTGGTATTTTACTTAAACCAACAATGTATCCGTTGGGAATGTATGCCACATGCGCTTTGCCGAAGAAAGGCAACAGGTGATGCTCGCAGAGGGAATACAATTCGATGTCTTTGACTACCACCATTTCGCTGTAATCTTGCCTGAACATGGCTGACTTCAGGACGGCAACCGGATCCTGTTCGTAGCCCTGCGTGAGAAACTGCATGGCCTTAGCAGCCCGTTCCGGCGTTTTCATAAGCCCTTCCCGCTCAACTTGTTCGCCAAGTTGGGTCAGGATGGACTCATAATTCAGGCGTAATTTTTCAGTCTGGGCCATAATATTCTGCGTAAATGGTTTCTGTTTCCCAAAGTTTTATCGCGTGCAGTTGGCACGGAAAGGATTTTAACGCGCGTTCGAGCCGTTGCCAGATGAGGATAACAAGGTTCTCCGTGGTTGGTTGCATACCTTTGGGAATAAAATCAACGTCGAGATTCAGGTTGCTGTGATCGAGATGGTCGGTCACTTCATCTTTGATGATGACACTAAGTTTTTTTACGTCGATTATAAAACCGGTGACCGGATCGGGCATGCCCTTCACGGTGATGTGCAACGAGTAGTTGTGCCCATGCCAGTTTTTGTTGGAGCATTTGCCAAATACGGCGACGTTCTGCTCTTCAGTCCAATCGTCCACCCAAAGTTTGTGGGCGGCGTTAAAGCGTTCGATGCGGGTGATGTAAACCATAGTACGTTTAAAAACGGGCGCAAAGGTAAGTGTAATACCGCTTTCCGGCACGGTAGAAATGATAATTTGAGGTCGTTCAAACCACAACTTCATCCTGCTCAGTTCCCGGTTTATCTAAAATTTAAAACCACGCGGGGATCATTCTGTTCTTTTGCCTGCTTTTTTACTTTAAATATCCATGACTGCCAGGCGATTTATCGACAGATTGTATTACCTGCTGACCCTGCGGCCAGTGTACCACGCATTGTTTTGGCTGCTCTTGTTCGGCACGATGGTGGCGCTTGGGTATGAGCATGTACCTGATCTGCCTTTTGTGATGAGCAATGAGGTCATCAGCCTGTTTTTTCATGTCATAATCGTCTATTTTAACCTTTTTTACCTGATTCCCAATTACTTAGCCAAGAATGTATTATTATATCTGAGCCTGCTTCTTTTGAGTTGTGCCATCGTTGCACCCATCGAAATGTTGGTTTTATACCTGAAGTTTTCAGGTTTGCCACATTTGCAGGATCAATTGGTTCGCGAGCAGGGATTTTTGTTCCTGGGTAGTTTTTTGATAGCGCTATTATCAACTATTTTGCGTGTCATCACCGATTGGTGGCGTTATCAGCACGAAAAGCAAACGTTAACGACGCAGACGATACAGACCGAACTCCGGTTTCTGAAAAGCCAGATCAATCCGCATTTTTTGTTCAACACGTTGAATAATCTGTACGCCCTGACCCTGAAAAAAAGCGATAAAGCGCCGGAAATCGTGTTGAAACTTTCGGAGATCATGCGCTATATGTTGTATGAGTGCAATGAAAAACGGGTACTGCTGACCAAAGAAATTCAATATATACATAATTATCTTGACCTGGAACGTTTGCGCCAGGCCGGAGAGGCTGACATACGATTTACAACTGAAGGCATTATCAGTGACCAAATGGTGGCGCCATTGTTGTTCGTCCCGTTTTTGGAAAACAGCTTCAAACACGGACTAAACCTGCACGTACGCGGTGGTGGTTTTGTCCGGCTACATTTGGCTGTTCGGGGCGATGATTTGGAGTTTTTTATTGAAAACAGCAAAGCTGAGCGTTTGCCGCGACAGGAACATCCGCGTAGCGGTGGAATCGGCCTCGCCAATGTACGCCAGCGACTGGCAATACTGTACCCTGAAAGTTACAACCTGATTGTACTGGATGAGCCCCACCGGTACGCCGTTACCTTGCAATTACAACTGAATTAGCCATCAGCGTGTACAGCCAGACCCGGACCTGTTGCGCTTATATTGTTACAAAATTCTTGATTTAAACAATCTGCCTAAAATTTGGGGATATTGTTCAGACGGTCTACCTTAGGCCAACTATTTGAAAACACAAAGCCATTACAAGCCTTGCCCTATGTTAAACGTATTAATTGTTGACGACGAACCGCTCGCACTCGATGTATTAGAAACATATATCGGACAAATGCCCGAATTGCAGCTGGTGAAGCGTTGCAGTAACGCACTGGAAGCCAACGACGCGCTCAAAAGCCATGACGTTGACCTTATGTTTTTAGACATTCAAATGCCTCAACTTACAGGCATCGACTTCGTCAAAACACTAACCAAACCACCTCTGATCGTCTTCACCACGGCTTATCCCAACTACGCCATCCAGGGCTTCGACCTGAATGCGTTGGATTATCTGCTCAAGCCGGTCTCCCTGGAGCGATTTATGAAATCCGTCAACAAAGCCATTGAGCAGTCGGAACTCCTGCACCGGGAGAACCATACCCCGGCGCCATCCAACGATGGCATGGATTTCTTTTTTGTCAAAGCCGACAAGAAACTCGTCAAAGTCAACTTCGAAGACATTATTTACATCGAAGGATTGAAGGATTACGTTATTATCCGACTGATCCAAGGCAGAGTCATTACCCTCCAAACGATGAAAAGCCTGGAGGATAAATTGCCCTTCGGCCGCTTCAAGCGCATCCACCGCTCTTATATCGTTGCCATGGATAAAATCACCGCTATTGAAGGCAATATGGTAGAAGTACAGGAGAAGGACAAACCCAAGCTGCTGCCCATTGGCAAAAACTACCGCGACGAACTGCTGGTGCTAATTGATAAAAACAGACTGTAAATAAATGTGGTCAATTAAATAAATGTGGTCAATTTTTTCGATTCTGCCGAAATTGACCACATTTATTTAATTGACCACATTTATCTCATTGACCACATTTATTTAAATCTTTCCAGTAACGCAGCCGGCGTTGGCAGGTGTCGCCAGTGGTAATTCTGCACGACTACACCGTCTTTTAGAATCACCACACCCGGGTTGGAGCGGATAATTGTTTTGAGCAATTTATCGTCGCCGTGGTAGAAAGGGTAGGAGGCTTGTATTTGCTTGCGGAAAGAGGGCGCCTGTTCGTTATCCTGGAACGTATTGATGGCATACACTTTCCAGCCGGCCTTTGACGCCGCATCTGCCAACGGATTCACTTTATCCCGGAACAAGCCGCCGTAATGTTCTTCCGGAACGAATATTTCCCGCTCCACTTTTCTCGGAATAATTTCGCCGGCACGTTGCTGTATCGTAAAGGAATCCGTGTTTACCCGCAGGGTGTCGGAAATCCAGGTTGTATCCTGCACCACAAAGGTTTCTGTTTTTTTCTCGCCATAAAACTTATAGGCGATGATCATGAGGCTATAGCCTTGTTCACCCAAGATTTCCTCGGTAACGTCGCCATTTTCACTTTCGATGGCAAAATCGCTAATTTTGGTTTCCGTCACCGTGATACGTTGGCCGTCTTTTTCGATAAAGGGTTCCGTTTTAATCTGGTCTTTTATTTTCCACCCCTGGTCTTTGGGGTATTGGGCTACTAACTCTTTGTAGCGTTCCATCGGGATCATCACTTTTTTCACTTCGCCGGTATTTGTGTTTTCCATCACCCAGCCGATAATTTCAATATTTCCGCGGGCTTCTTCTTCCAATGCTTTTTGCTCCCGGATGTTAGCGCCGATTTTGAACGGCCGGAAATCAACTACCGGCAGGTCGCGGTAGGTGTTTTGCAGGCACAATAACAGTGAAACCAGGGTTGTGCCGCCCACCAGCAAGGTTCTGCCCCGGGGCGTGAATAATTGGTGCATATTTTTAGAGCGGAGCAGAAACAAAATCGCCGGGATCATCAATCCGATGTCCTTAAAAAAGGAAATTTTCGGGTCTAGTTTGATGAAATCACCGAAACAGCCGCAGTCGGTCACGCGCATCTGGGTTTTTATATAGGGGCCCCATTTGGCAAAATCGAAGAAATTGGCTTCGGCCGGCACAAAGCCGGTCAGGAAGGTAAAGCCGGTCAGAATAGTAAAAAATACTACGATTAGCAGGAACAGCCAGGCTGTGGTTCGCCGGGCATATCCCAACATCAGCATAACACCCAGCACTATTTCAAGCACGATCATAAAAATAGAAAATCCGGTGCTGTATGTGCTCAACCAGGGGAACAGGGGCGCTACTCCGGCAAAAACATTTTGTAAACCCTCGAACGTGCTTTCAAACTGGACAAAATAGTCCTCCATTTTATAGGCCGTTCCAATCGGGTCTACAGCTTTTACCAAACCGGAAAAGGCAAACCAAACACCACAAAAATGCTGCAGGAAGGTCAGAAATATGTTTTTCGACTTTTTGGCGGAATAGGTTAGTGCGGCAAGGGCTAATCCGACAATGGCAAAAGAAATGAGCAGGGTAGGTAATGATGTCATTTGTGTATCCTTGTAGCGCCTGCCTTCCGGCAGGCATATATTTAAGTGTGATGCAATTTCATGTAGTTTTTTCGGAAAGGCGGATCAAGGCGAAAACAGCATAATTGATGATATCGCGGTAATTGCCTTCCAATCCTTCCGACACCAGGGTTTTCCCGGCATTGTCTTCAATTTGTTTGATACGCAGTAGTTTTTGCAGAATCAGATCCGTCATACTGCTGATGCGCATCAAACGCCAGGCCTCATCATAATCGTGATTTTTGGCGGAGAGTAGCCGGATATTTTCTTCCAATTGAAAGTCATATAGTTCTCGTACCCGATCAGGGCTTAGTTCCAGGGATTCCTCCGGGCTTAAATCCAACTGAATGAGGGCTAAAATGCTGTAATTGACTAATCCGGTAAACTCCGATTCGATACTGTCCTCTACTTGTTGTATCCCTTTTTCTTCGATACTCCGGATTCGTAAGGCTTTGATATACAACTGATCCGTTATGCTTGCCGGGCGCAATATCCGCCAGGCAGTACCATAGTCAACCGTTTTTTGTAAAAACAGTTCGCGGCAGCGCGCTACAACATCCCGAAATTGTTGGAGTGTGAGTGACATAAAATGTTTAAGGGGGGAAATAAAACAGCGTGATGAGTCAACTATTCATCAATCATTACCGCATTTTCGGCATTTTTCTTTTGCCGCCGCCGCCGCGAAAACCGCCCTTGCCCATCATACCCAGCATGCTGGGGTTCATGGTTTGGCCCATTTGTTTGAGTTGCTTTTCCAGGTCACGGATTTGATCTTTAAGCATGGTCTCCGTGATATTCAGTTTTTTTATTTCGGCCAGTTGATTTTGAGCCGCCTGCCGGTTGCTTTTGGAGGCCGCAATCATGGCAAGTTGCAGCATGGCTGCGCCGCGTTCGTTGTCGGAAGGCAAACCCGCGTCGAGCGCTTTGCGGAGCCAAATTTCACCGGTATTAAAATCCTTTTTCTGCAAGGCGAGCGCGCCATGGGTCATATAGTACACGCCTTTATATCCAACCAGCAGGATTTTTGGGAAAAACGTAAGTTTTAAACGTTGTTCCGCTTCGAAGAAACGGCTTTGGCTCAGGAGCATATTAGTAGACATAATCGTGCCCAGCAGTAAATAACCGGCAAGCATGACTATCCCGACCAACAAAAACGGGAAACCGTACCAAAATCCGAAAACGGACCATAAAACGATCCCGCCCAGAATCCCTCCAACAATCAGCGCAAAACGCAAATATATATTTATAGTAAACATGGATCGATATAGTTGGTGAATGGGCGCAAATGTACTTAAATCCGGCACTGCACCATGTAGCCGAACAAATATTTTATGCCACTATTCGCAATTGGAGCAGTGATTGACATCCATGCTATAGCGGTTGCCGGCCGGCAATTCGATGGTGATCAGCGAATGCCCGCCTTCCTCCCGTACTTCCATCGAAAAGGTCAGGCTCTTGTGATTGTGGTACTTAATCACCGGACCTGCACCGGTGGGCGAAAAATTAGCCGGCATCGACAAACATTCGGGGAAATGGGCGCCGTGAAACACTTCCACCACGCCATTTCCAGCCGGTCGGAGTAAAAAAAGCGCTGTCATACCTGTCGGTCCGATGGCCACTTTTGAAGTGCCGGGCGCAAGGTAGAAATACCGCCGGTTGGTATTCTCTTTTTCCGCGTTGATGACCACGGGCTCGTTATAACGCCCCAAACACCAGTTGTCCACAACCGTCCGGCCGGTCACCGGCGCCATTGCGCTGAAACGAAAAGTCGGACCGGTCGCCGGTGGCTGGGGCGCTGCCTGGCTTTGTTCCGGCTTTGCGGATTCGGCAGGCGGAAGGTTAGATTGATTACAGGATAAAAAACTAATTACAGCAAAGAAGTTAAGGAGCCCCTTGAACAGGGTTGGATATTTATAATTCATCATTTATCATTTATCATTCCCTTACATTTTCCAATCCAGCCGCACGGTGTAACTCCTCGGCCCTTCCAGCAAGGCAGGGCGAACGGAATACACTGCGTTCAATACATTGCCGAATAACAGGCTCGCTTTCAGGTGTTTGCCAAATTTTTGCGACACGCGTAAATCCAGGATGGTAAAGCCTTTGTTGTGTTCTTTTCGAAAAGCGTTAACCCCGGTAATGCCGTACTCAAAAATGGCGTCAATGGCTTCCATGTGACTGTTGTATTGTACCGAGGAGCCCACCGCCAAACCGCGCCATACGTACTCGGCGTCGCACTTGAAAGTGTGGCGGTAGCGGTATTTCAGCACATTGACACTGTCCGGCAGTCCGTACTTCACCGGATCGAATACTTCGTCGGGTGCCAGTTTATATTTCGGATTAATCGACGTGTAGCCGGTCAGCAGGAACAAGGTGCCATTGCCTACGCTGCCCTGGCCCATAAGTGATACTTCCCAGCCGGTAATGCGGGAGTCTCCGATATTTTTTGATTTAAAAACAACTTGGGGGAAAATTTTATCCAGGGAGAATTCCATCATCTGGTCGTATTCGGAGACAAAGCCGGTCAGGTCGATAAATCCCTGCCACCCGCCTATCGCAAAGCCTTGCTTGAGGCCGACCTCGGCAGTCCAACCGGTTTCGGACACTAATCGTGGATTGGGGCGCACCGTATTACCCGCGCTAAAGTCCGTTTGAATAAATTTCTCTGCGATGGTAGGGTAGCGGTAGCCTTGCCCCCAGGAAGCGCGGAAATAGGTTGCCCGGGCGGCCTGATAGTTCGCTCCGATGCGGAAAACAGGTTTTCCTTCCCTGGTCACTCCGTTCGGAATGGTATCCGTTTCAGTATCGTCGATCCGGATGATTTCCGGGCTGTGCAGGATATTCCGTTCGTAACGCATCCCGCCCGACAGGTTGAGCCGGTCAAACGCTTTGTAGTCCAATTGCAGGTAGCCGGCGAAGTTTTGAGTGTTGTAGTTGGCGTTATTATATAATTCTGCGTCGATGGTCGTGTACATGGCAACTACGCCCGCCGTGGCCACCAGGCCGATGCGCTCCATCGCGCGTTGGTACTGATACTCTCCATAATACATCCGGCTATCATTGCTTTGATTGCCGCTGTTTTCGTTATGCACATAATAGTAGCGACTCAGAATTTTGTGCCGGTTGCCGCTCTTATCAAAGTACTGCATCGAGGGGTCCAGGGTAAATCGTAACCTTCCGCGGCTAAAAGACTCCGAATTCAGGCCCGCCGTATAAGCGCCCGTGGTATCGTTGGCCCAAATAAAAAAGGAGCCGCTGCGCCCGACGTTAAAATTGGTATTCAGCCCAAGGGTAAGACGGTCGTTTATGCGGTAGCGAAAATTGGGAGTAACCCGCATATACCGGGCATAGGTATCTTTGTTGTAACTGTCGCGGTACAAACCATAAGAGCCGATTACCATATCCAATTTTCCGGCTTTGCGGCGGTGACAGAAACTAAAGCCGGTTTCGATGGGCACCTGAATGTAAGAAGTATCTTGTCCCCACCATTTCCGATTGATTTTAGAGCCTTCCTCGCCCGGGTAATAATTGTCTTCTTCTTTTGGATTACCCCATATCTGACTAAATACGGCCACATCCGTCTCCGGCTTGTCTTTGGCAAAACCGGTACGAATATTAATAATTCCGTTCATGGCGGAAGAGCCGTACAAGGCGGAAGCCGCCCCTTTCAGTACCTCGATCTGGCTAATATTCTCTACCGGAAAATCCCCCCAGTTCGGAAAACCGGCATCGACCTGAAGGGCGGGGATGTCGTCTACCAGCAGCAAGACCCGGGTGCCGGCGCCATAAGAGAAACCGGCCCCACCGCGAATGCTGGCCTGACCGTCGATAATGCTTACGCCCGGCACTTTTACCAGCGATTCATCCACCTGTGAGGCATTTACGTTTTCCAATAAACGGGGCTTGAGCACATCGAGTGAAACCGTCACTTCGCCCAATGGTTTTTCAAATTTCCCGGCAGTGACGGTGGCTTGTTGCAACAGGTTATTGGCGTCGCCAAGTTTCATGTTCAACGTGAGTGTTTGCCCGGCAACAAGGCGAACAGGCTGTTTTCGGCTTTCATAACCGGTGTAGATAAATTCCACCTCATAGTTACCTGCGGTCAACTCGAAGCGATATTGCCCGTTGACATCCGTGGCAGCGCCGGTTGTGCCAACCCGAACGGACACGCCGATCAGCGCTTCGTCGGTACCTGCATCGGTAATGACACCTTGCAGGATAGCTTGTTGAGAAAAAATGACATTGGAACTTAAGAGGACGGACAAGAACAAGAATAGGGTAGGGTGTAGGCGCATAAATCGGTATGTTTTGGTTAAAGCGTTGCGCGGTGACTTACTTAAAAATCGGCGTAAATGTAAAAAAATTTACAGCGCCGCCAATTTGTTTAGCAATATCCGGACAATCTGAAACCGTTCCCCCAAAACCTGATCACTTAATCTTGTTTATTTTTCCTTCCTCGCCATAGGTTTCTTTTGAAACCTTATTGTAGGCGGCGGCGGCTTCTTCCGCCGTATCAAACATGCCGATATGGATGGATTTTCCTTTAATAGAAATCACGGCCCGGT
>CAUJEY010000240.1 GCA_963169325.1 Bacteroidota bacterium | reverse complement strand
CCGTTGTTTTTCAATGTCGATAATGGTGGATTCCTGGTCTTTTTGGTTTTGGATCAGGTCCTCTTCGGCTTTTTTCAGTTTTGCCTTGTAGTTTTCGATATCGCGAAGCAAGGTTGTGTTCTCGCGTTGCAGTTTTTTCTGTCGATTTTCTAGTTCTTTCATCTTGTTCTCCTCCTCCTTCACTTCCTGGCCGACTGCAGCGCGGCGCACATCGTAGTAGAAACGGGTGAGCAATTCTTTGGTTTCATTGGTACGGGCAGGGTCGTTGAGGCGGCTGAGAAAATACGGGCCTACATCGAACCAAACATCCAATTGAACGCCGTCGCCGATTTTTTCCAGCTTGGAATAGAGGTTAAACTGGCCGGAAGCAATGGTGGGCGATAGCAGCCCGGTGGCCGACTTTTCACCCTTTTTCCCTTTTTTCAATTTACCGTTGAAGTTGCTTTTGATAAAACTAACCCAGGTTTCATCTACCAGTTTTTCGGCGGTGTTTGGAAAGCTAATGCTGAAACCTGGCCGGGAGCCGAACGACATATCTTTGTTCATTTCCATGACAATCAAACCTTGCGCAGACAAGGCAGTGAAGCCGGCAAGAGTTGATATGAATGTTACTAATACAAGTAAACGCATCATTTTGAGTTTATTTAGTGAAAAAATGAGATGCTCTTTTCGGGCTTGCTCTCAAAGACGAAAATACCGTCGCATAGTCACTTTAGCCCAAAGGTAAACGAGTGCCGTTAAACCAACGAAACAGCTTAAAAAAAATTAAACACTGTTGGTTTGTGGCAATTTGCGGAAAGCCTGCTTTCTTTGTCCTCCGCTTCGCGCAGAAGCGGAAAATCCGGAGCGCGGCGCCGGTTTTACCGGCTGTTATTTTCATTAAAAACGGTTTGCCGCTTCGCCAAAACACTACGTGCATTTACCAACCCAATTACTGTAATCAAACATGGCCAAAATTTTAATCGTTGATGACGAAATGCCCATTCGCCGCATCCTGCGGGAAATCCTTGAATTTGAGCAATATGAAGTAGAGGAGGCCGCCGACGGCCTGGAATGTGTCGCCAAAGTGCAAAAGGAAAAGTATGATGTCGTCATCATGGATATCAAGATGCCGAAAATGGACGGTATCGAGGCATTGGAGCGCCTGCAAATCCTGAGCCCCGAAACGCCGGTCATCATGGTCAGTGGTCACGGCACCATCGACACCGCCGTGGAAGCCGTAAAAAAAGGCGCCTTCGATTTTATTTCCAAACCGCCGGATTTGAACCGCATGCTCATCACGGTGCGCAATGCCATGGAGAAAGCCGAATTGGTGACTACCACACGAGTGCTTCAAAAACAGGTAAAGAGTGGCAGCAAAGGCGTCACTATGATCGGCGAAAGCGCCCCGATCGGAGAGATCAAACGGCTTCTGGAAAAAGTAGCGCCTACCGACAGCCGTGTACTTATCACCGGCCAAAACGGCACCGGCAAGGAACTGGTGGCCCGCTGGATTCACGAAAAAAGCCACCGCGCTGCCGGACCCATCGTGGAAGTGAACTGCGCAGCCATACCCGCCGAATTAATTGAAAGCGAACTTTTCGGCCATAAAAAAGGCTCCTTTACCGGCGCTATCGCCGACCGCCCCGGCAAATTTGAACAAGCCGACGGCGGCACGCTCTTCCTCGACGAGATCGGCGACATGAGTCTCGACGCCCAGGCAAAAGTGCTGCGCGCCCTGCAGGAAAGCCGCATTACCCGCGTGGGTGATAACAAGGAAATCAAAGTGGATGTGCGTGTGCTGGCCGCCACCAATAAAAACCTGCGCGACGAAATAGAAGCCGGTCGTTTCCGCGAAGACTTATACCACCGCATAGCCGTTATCGTCGTTAAAGTGCCCTCGCTCAACGAGCGCCGCGACGATATCCCCCTGTTGATCGAACACTTCAACCGCCGCATCAGCGACGACTACGGGCATCCGCCAAAAGTATTTACCCCCGAGGCCATCCGGGCCATGCAGGAGTACAACTGGACCGGCAATATCCGCGAGTTGGCCAACGTGGTGGAACGCCTGTTGATCCTGTGCGACCAGTCGGTCCGCGATGAGGATGTGCGGCAGTATGTGTTTCCGAAATAATTACTGCACTTTCACACACTTCAGGATCGTATGATACCCGCCTCCAATCAGCGGGATAGTTTCTATTACCTGTAGTCCGGCATCCTGTGCCAACTGTTTCATGGCATCCAGCGCGTACATTTTACTGTTGCCGTTGGCAATGGCGGTGAAATACAGGGATGTGCCGGTCAGGCAATAATTAGCCGCGTCGAATTTCTGGTTATCGATAAACGGTTCAAGGATGTAAATGAACGTTTTTTCGGAAGCCGCCCGGTACACGTTTTTCAGGATGGCTACTATTTCATTTTCAGAAAAACAATCCAGAAACTGACTCATCCAAATCACGTCGGCGCCAGCGGGCAGTTGCTGCGTTTCGTCCAATACATTTATGGTGTGAAATTCGATGCGGTCCTGTAATCCGAGGGTTGCCGCATTCTGCTGTGCAACGGCCAACTGGCCCGGCAAATCAAATATTTTTAACTTGACATCCGGATTATACCGACAGCACGCAAAAGCCCATTTACCCGTATTTCCACCAATATCAAAAATAACGGCTGGGTTATCTTTAAAAACAATCTCCAGCGCGGCGGGAAAAGCATCGTCGGAATAGTGATGATCAAAAGCGAACCAGGATTCTTTGATCTCCTCGGGGAGTTGCGATAACCCCTCATAGACGGTCGGCCAGCTGCCGAGCGTTTTGAGTCCTGCCGGCTTTCCGGTTTGAATACTTTCGGTCAGGAATTTAGCCCCGTCGTAACAAACGTCATTGACGAAATCCATATTCACTTCCGTGATCCGGTCGATATGGAGGATATAACCGATTTTAGTGAGTTTTACGGTATGGTCATTCAAATATTCCACCACATCCGCGCTGGCCGCCGCCTCCAGCAGCACCTTTGCGCCGTAGAGGCTGATCTTTGATTTTTCCGCAATGTCGGCAATCGTAATGCCTCTGTTGTTTTCGGCAATGAGTTTAAGAATCCCCAGTTTTTTCAAGGCTACCATTGCCTGGAAAAACAAAGGCGCAAACGCAATCTTTTGCGCTTCGTGTTTAGCCTCAAGTATGGACATTTCTTTTTTCATGTTTTTTTACTGCTGGTTTATCCGCCCTGCATCGACGCAGAAAGCATCCACTATATTGATTAGATGAATCCGGCATTTCATTACCTTCATGGCGAATAATTTCGCAAGCCGCGAAGGTATTAAAAACAGCAAAGTGAAGGATGAATTAAACAGGCAACCCACTTACTACGACCTGGTGTATGCCGTGACCAAACAGGTGCCCAAGGGCCGGGTGACTACCTACGGCGCCATTGCCGATTTTTTGGCGCTGGGCGCTTCGCGAATGGTCGGCTGGGCCTTAAATAATTGCGTGGCAGGCGACAACGTACCGGCACACCGGGTAGTGAACCGCAAAGGCGAATTATCGGGCCGGCATCACTTTGCCCCGCCCAGCCTGATGCAGGAATTGCTGGAAGCCGAAGGGGTACGGGTGGAAGCCGACCGGGTGGTTGACTTTAAAACCCTTTTCTGGCACCCATCGGAAGGGCTGGGCCCGGATTGGGAAGCGTTTTAAAATCAGGCTTCCGAAGCTTCCTGTTCCGGCGCGTTTTTCCAGGCGCTGCGTTTTTTGAAAAATTTCCGGCTCACCAGCAACAACCCAAACGACTCGCCGTCTTCCTTGGTCGTTTTGGCGTGATGGGCGCCATGCGCGCGCAGGATAGCGCGGGAGTAGTCGCTGTCCAATTGCCGGAACCAGTTGAAGCGGCGGTGGATATACACGTCGTGAATGAGGAAGTACGTCAGACCGTAGAGCGAAATACCGACACCGATGAACAAAACCCAGAAGTGCGGCGTCAGCCCGCCGACCATATAACAGATCATGCTGGGAATGGCAAAAACCAGAAAAAAGCGGTCATTTTTTTCAAAAAAACCCTCTTTTTCATGCCGGGGTTTATGGTGATCTTCATGCCAGCTCCACAACAAGCCGTGCATCACGTACTTGTGGGTAAACCAGGCCATAAATTCCATGCCGCCATAAGCGGCCAGCGTTATCAGCGTATAAATTAACCAGTCCATATTTGTTCGAATAAAATTGTGCCTTAAACAGCGGCAGAGGGGATATGGATTAAGGGGGTTTGGAGGCAAACGCTTGGTGTGATATACCGCCTTAGAAACCGGGACTGTTCAAAAACTGATGTCTAATCTTTTAAATATTGCATTTAAAAAACTGATAAATAGGCATTTATAAAAATAACATAGGGTCAATAGACACAGATTTTTGAACAGCCCAACACACCGCCTTAGAAACCCCCAAACCCCCAAACCTCCAAACCCCTAAACCACCAAACCCCTAAACCTCCAAACCTCCAAACCTCCAAACCCCCAAACCTCCAAACCCCCAAACCTCCAAACCCCGAAACCTCCAAACCACCAAAACCCGAAACCCCCAAACCGCCAAACCCCCAAACCAGGGCGACTAAAAAACGAGGAGGTTCA
>CAUJEY010000239.1 GCA_963169325.1 Bacteroidota bacterium | reverse complement strand
GTTAAAACACACCCTGAAAACATCAGTATCAAACGCAAACGAAAAAAGGCAGATCGATCAGACCAATATCGTGAACAAATACTGCGATTAAACACATGAGAGCGATAATCTATCCAGTGGGACGTTCATGCGTCTGCCCTGTCCCCCAATCGCAACTCAAACCCCGGCAACACCTCCCCGCCGGAGAGCACTGTATCAAAGTAGACTGTTTAAATATCGCCGTTTTCGGAATAGATGTAGGTTCGACGGTTCTGTGGATCGATGAGCCAGCCGAGGCGGCAACCGCTGGTCATATACTCGTCCATTTTTTCGCGCAGGGCATTTGCAAACAGATCATCAATCTGAAAATTACTTTTTAACCTTTTTTTGAACCACTGCTTTTGTCCTGTAAACCGGAGATTCTTCCCGAACGGATTTAGCCGCAGTCACCGTTTGTTTGTACGCAACACCAGCCTTACGTCGGTAGAAATTTATTGTACGTTCAAATGGATCGACCTCCCGGCGCACAACGCTCGTCGTTTTTAGGCGTCGGGCAAAGTTGTTTCGTGTCAGCGCATTAATTAGCGGGAATGTTTCCAGTTTTGTTGAATTATATTTAGACGTAGCTAATAGGCTGATCAATTCTTTCAGATAATTGAGTCGCCGGGCTTCATACTGGTCAGCCATAAAACCACCCTCAGCAGCCCGATGCATGGCAATCATCCGGTCGAGGTCCCGGATTTCACCGATTAGCCATTCGACTTGTACTTGCTCAGATTTAGCGGATTTCATTCGCATTAATATTTAATTCAAGTATGCCCTTTTTATAAACTATACGACGGTTATCAGGTCTGGTTTTAGTAAATTTTTCAACCCAGTATGCTTGGTCCGATCTGGTTAAAAATCTACTGGGATGGCCTTCCGGGAAAACTGCCACAAAATAAACATCCAACCTCAATGATGCAAGCACATGCTTGTTATCATATTCAGTTCTCAGTAATGATTCATATCGTTGCAGCGTTTCAAAAGGTAAATGAATAACGAAATCAATGTCGTTTGGGTTTCGTTTGCGGGTAGTAAAACTGCCATTTACCCAAGCCGTTACCTCGGCCAAATTCAAGTCATCTAGGAATTTACGGAAAAAGTGAAGAAAATTATCAAAAAGTTTTGACCGCGTTTCATCTGACTGTTCTTTAACAAATACGGTTTGTAACTCTTCCAGAGAGGAGGGGATAACCCTGTCGGGCACAAGAAATCCTTTTGGGTCAAATGTTAACATTAGGTTACAAAAATAGCATTTATCCCACTACGGTCACATTCTTCGTCTCCGTAAAAAACCGCATCGCCTCCCAGCCCCCTTCACGCCCCACGCCCGATTGTTTCACCCCGCCGAAAGGTGTGCGCAGGTCGCGCAGCAGCCAGCAATTGACCCACACGATGCCGGCCTGGAGTTCGGTGGCGAAGCGCTGAGTGCGGGCGAGGTTGTTGGTCCACACCGTGCTGCTGAGGCCGTAGGGCACTCCGTTGGCTAAGGCCAGTGCTTCGTCGTCGGTGTCGAAGGGCTGGAGGGTGACCACCGGGCCGAATATCTCCTCCTGGTTGGTGCGGCATTCCAGCGGCAGGCCCTCGACGACCGTAGGGGCGATGTACCAGCCGTCTGCCAGAGGGCCGGAAAGTTGAATTTGATGCCCGCCGCAAAGAATCGTCCCGCCCTCCTGTTTCGCCAGTTCGATATACGACAGGACTTTATCAAAATGCAGTTTCGACACCACGGCGCCCAGGCGGCTGGCCGGGTCGGCGGGGTCGCCCAATTTCATATTATTAACCGCGGCTACAAAGTCGTTTTTGAATTTTTCATAAATCGGCCGTTCCACGTAAATCCGCGAGCCACAAAGGCAAATTTGCCCTTGATTATTGAAAGAAGAGCCGACCGTAGTTTGCAACATACGCTCGTAGTCGCAATCGGCGAAGATGAGGTTGGGATTTTTTCCGCCCAGTTCGAGCGAGAGTTTTTTGAACATCGGCGCGGCGATGCGGGCAATTTCCGCGCCGGCGCGGGTGCTGCCGGTAAAAGAAACAGCTTTGATCTGCGGGTGCCGCACGATGGCTTCGCCGGCGCGGGGGCCGAGGCCGTGTACGATGTTGAACACCCCGGGCGGCAAGCCGGCGGCATTGCAGATTTCACCTAAAAGATAAGCCGTGTAAGGCGTCACCTCGGAGGGTTTGCCGATCACGCAGTTGCCGGCGGCGAGCGCGGGCGCTACTTTCCAGGTGAAGAGGTACAGCGGCAGGTTCCAGGGGGAGATGCCGCCCACCACGCCCAGCGGCTGGCGCAGGGTGTAACTAATGACGCCGGGCATTTGATGGCTTTCAGAGGCGAAATGCAGGAGTGCCGTGGCGAAAAACTTGAAATTCAGCGCAGCGCGCGGGATATCGACGGTGCGGGCAGTCGTGATGGTTTTGCCGGAGTCGAGGCTTTCTGCTTCGGCAAGCCGGTCGAGGTTGGCCAGGATACCGTCGCTGATACCGCGCAGGATGTCGTGGCGTTGTTCCGGCGGCATGGCCGCCCAGGCGGGGAAGGCGGCTGTGGCGGCCTGCACGGCTGCGTCCACATCTTCCGGGCCCGAGTCGGGGATTTTCCCATACACTTGCCCGGTGGCCGGGTTGTGATTATCGAGATACCGGCCGCCGATGGGCGAAATAAATTTTCCGTCGATGTAATTTTGAAGGATGATCATGGTACGAATAACTGAAGTTTGGTCGGGCTACTAAATCAGGATATGGCAACAATCCGGCATTTGGCCGAAAAAAGGCGCAAGTACGGGAGGTAATGCCCGACTTTCGCCGCTCGAATTACCAGGTCCCCGGTCAAAACCCTTATCATTGCGCAAATGTATTATTAAACTGTTATGATCCTTTCGATACAAAACGTCGTAAAAACCTACGGCAACTACACCGCGGTGGATCACGTGAGTTTTGACGTGCCCAAAGGCAGCGTTTTCGGGCTGCTCGGCCCGAACGGCGCCGGCAAAACCTCCCTGATCCGCATGATCACCACCATCACCGGGCCCGACGAGGGCGCCATTTATCTCGACGGTGAAAAACTCAACGAGCGCACCCCCGAACAGATCGGCTACATGCCCGAAGAACGCGGCCTCTACAAAAAAATGAAGGTCGGCGAACACCTGCTTTACCTCGCCCAGCTCAAAGGGTTGTCGAAAAAACAGGCCGAACATGAACTCGACTACTGGTTTACCAAATTCGAGATCAAAGACTGGTGGAACAAAAAAGTGGACGAACTCTCCAAAGGGATGCAGCAGAAAATCCAGTTTATCGCCACGGTAGTGCATAAGCCCAAACTGCTGATCCTCGACGAACCTTTCACCGGCCTCGATCCCATCAACACCACGTTGATCAAGGAAGAAATCCGGCACCTGAACGAAGCCGGTACCAGCATCATTTTCAGCACACACCGTATGGAGCAGGTGGAAGAAATGTGCGACTACATCGTGCTCATCAACCACGGCAAAAACGTGCTCTACGGCGAGGTGCAGGCCATCAAAAACGAATTCAAGCAGAACCTGTACCGCGTCGATACCCCCGGCCATTTGCCCGACGGTTTCGATCAGCAATTCCAGGTGGTAAGCCGCCCCGACGGCGCTGTGACCGTACAATTGGAAGACGACAGTCGCAGCAATGATCTGCTGCGTTACCTGCTGGACCACCATGTCCGGATTACCCGCTTCGAGGAAATTCTGCCCACTTTTAATGAAATCTTTATCCGCCGCGTTGGCGAAACACAAGGACTGAAATGAGCAAATTAAATCTGATCATACAGCGCGAATACCTGACCCGGGTGCGCAAAAAATCGTTCATCATCGGCACGCTGCTGGCGCCAGTGGGCCTGTTGATATATTTTCTGGTCATCGTAGGCCTCACGAAATACCAGGGCGGCGGCGAAATAAAAGTAGCGGTGTTCGACGAAGCCAAAGTATTGGGCACTATCCCGGATGAAAAGGGCGTGCGTTACCTGCCTTCCGGCACTAAAACCCTGGATCAACTGAAAGCCGAAGTAACCGGCGAACAGATTGACGGGGTGCTGCTCATCCCGGCCATGGGGAACCTCCAGCAAAAGGAACTGACCGTTTTTTATTATTCCGACAACAAACTGGCGCCGGAAAAAAGTGAACTCATCGAACGGCGCATCGCCGGCAAGGTGCGCGATTTTAAAATCGATTCTCTGCGCCTCGACCGCAAGAACCTGGATATCCTGGATACCGATGTGTCCATCGACCCGGAAAAAATTACCGGCGAGGGGGAAGATGAGAGTAAATACACCGCGGGGGTAGGCCTGGCCATCGGCGGCATTATGGCGTTCATCATGTTTTTTATGGTGATGATGTACGGCCAGATGGTGATGCGTTCGGTGATGGAGGAAAAAACCAACCGAATCGTGGAAGTGATGATGTCGAGTGTGCGGCCCTTCCAACTCATGCTGGGCAAAATTCTCGGCGCCGGCGCAGTGGGCCTCACCCAGGTGCTTGCCTGGATCATCCTGAGCGGCGCGGTGATGTTCCTATTGCCCTTTATCGTCGACATCGACCCGCAACAGATGCAACCGCCGGTTACCGGCGGTCAGCCGGCTATCGATCCGGAAATGGCGCAAGGCGAGGCCCTGCGTATCTTTTCCGAGCTCGGCAAGCAGAACTGGTACCTTATCGTGGGTTCGTTCATCATCTTTTTCCTGGGCGGGTATTTTATTTACGCTTCCATGTTCGCCGCCATCGGCTCTGCCATGGGCGACGATTACGGCGAGGGCCAGGCCCTTGTGCTGCCGGTTACCATCCCGATTATTCTGGCTTTTTACGTCGTGGCTTTCGTCGGTGTCCGAAACCCGGACAGCGGCCTGATGGTATTTGCCTCCCTTTTTCCCTTGTTTTCGCCCATTGTCATGCCGTTCCGAATGGCGTTTAGCCCGCCGGGCTGGCAAATCGCCCTGTCCCTGATCCTGGTGGTGGCCGCCGCGTTTTTCTTTGTTTGGCTGGCTGGGCGGATTTACCGGGTGGGTATTTTGCTGTATGGCAAGAAGGTGTCATTTAAGGAGATTGGGAAGTGGATGTTTTATAAGTAACGCCGTCTGTCAGACGGCGTGAACGGATATCTTTTCGATTTTTTTTGAGTCTAAGAGGGTGAGACTTTCACGCCGTCTAACAGACGGCGTTACGCCAATCCTCCTCCGTATCCACATCCGATAATTCAGGCAGCAGCAAACACCTCCCTCCTGCTGCCTGAATTTTTTCCAGCGTGGCTGTACGCACAGCATCCGTACTCCAAACAATACCCCGGAATACCGAAACATCCAGGTCTTTCATCCCCAACAAATAATATCCGCCGTCAGGGGTGGGGCCGAGGACGAAGTCGGCGTTGTCCAGGCGGTCAAATGCCTCCTGCAACAACCACCCGGTCAATCCCGGGCAATCGCTCCCGATGATGAGTACTTTCCCCGCGCCGGCATCGAAGGCCTGTTGAAACGCCTGTTCCATGCGGTCCCCTAAGTCGCCGCCGCTTTGTACTTTTTTTTGGAAATGGGTTTCGGGCCAGTCGTCGCCGCTTTCCATAAAATCAGAATAAAACAACCAGCGTTCGGCTTGCACCCCCAGGGCGGCCTGGCGGGTTTTTTCCAATAAAATCCGGTAAATGCGCAACGCCTCCGTATCGCCGACGGTACGCGCCAAACGGGTTTTGACTTTACCCAGGCGGGGGTTGCGGATGAAAAGCAGGAGAATATCGTTCAATGGCGGAGTCGCTTTAAGAAGTCGGGAACTGCCGTATTTTTTCCCATCTTGGAGATTACGGCAATTTTTGTCAAATCAATCATTTTTTACAAAGTTAACACCTCTTCTAAAACAAGCGGCAATACCTTTACCTCAATGGCGCGCAAGTGCTGTAAAAAGGACTTTATCCAAGCACACAAATATCTAAAAATGAAGCACCACCACTTATTGCTCTTTCCCCTTATTGCTCTATTGAGCCTGACCCTCCTCGATTCCTGCAAAAAAAATGAAGAACATGCCAATGAAGCCATCATCGACATTACTTCTCCGAAGGAAGGCCAAATGTTTCACCAGGGCGAAACGGTAAATATCAAAGCCACCCTGACCGGCAAAGAAATCCTGCACGGCTGGGAAGTGGTTATCCGCAAAAAATCGGATGGAATGGTTTTGTTCGAAAAAGACTTGCACGTACACGATCTTACCCTTACTATCGACGAATCCTGGACCAACAACCTGACCGATCATACCGATCTGGTGCTGGAAGTCTTTGCCCAACTGGATCACGACGGTATAAAAACGTCCAAGGTGGTTAATTTTCACGCACACCCCTGATTTGGTTATTGGTTAACTGGTTATTGGTTCATTGGTTGACTGGTTATTGGTTCATTAGTTATTGGTTCATTGGTTGACTGGTTATTGGTTCATTAGTTATTGGCTACGCGGGGTATAACCAATGAACCAATAACCAGTCAACAAATAACCTCTAACCTTCAAACCAGTAACCTTCCCCCCTATCCCTCCACCGCTTCTGCACCTTTTTCCGTTTTGCGCTCCAGTATCCAGAACCCCACCCAAGTGACGGCGCAGATGACGCCGAGTATATACCACAGGGTATTGAACCCCCAAAGGGCAATGACCTGGGTGCCCATGAGTGGGGAGATGATGTTGGCCACGGAATAGGCCATAGTATAAAGCGCCATATAGCCGCCCGCGCTGCCTTTTTCGGCGTAGCCGAAAACAAAATTAGTACTGAACGGCATCACGAACATTTCTCCGAAAGAGATTGCCACCATAAACAGCAATGCTGTCGGCATGCCGCCGGGCGGCAATAAAAAAGCAATATAAGCTGACGCATACATCATCAAACCAAGCCGGACATAAGCCAGGCGGGAGCGCCGGCCTTCAATGCGGTAGATCAGCGGCATCTCTACCAGGAACACAATCAGACCATTCAGGGCAGCCAGCAAGCCGATGGTGTGTTCGTCCCAATGGTACCCGTCTTTGAAAAAAACGGGCACCGTCCAGATGAACTGCATAAAGACGAGGGCATTTAAAACCGTTAGCAGGGTAAACACCAGAAAGGGTTTGTCGCGGTACGGAGAAACAACGGCTTTCGCGGGTTTTTCCCGCGTTTTTACCGGCTGGTCCGCGGCATCGGATGGGGACGCCGGTTTGGGCGCGATAAGCAGCCAGAGCAGAATGGCAGCCAGGATGCAGGTGATTCCGTCGATGATGAACAACCAATGCCAGCCCAACCCAACTAAGAGACCGCCCAGTGCCGGCGCTACCGTCCAGCCCAGGTTGACCGACATCCGGTACAGCGAGATGGAGCGGGTGCGCGTTTCTGGGGTACTATAGCGGGCTATCGCAATGGAGTTGGCCGGGCGGAAAACTTCCGAAATGACGCTCAGTAAAAATACGGCGCCACACATCACCCAGAAACTACTCAGGAGGGTCAGTACGATCAGCATCAAGCCGTTCCCGATCAGGCTCCAAATCATTATTGGGTAGTAGCCGAAACGATCCGTTAGTTTGCCGCCGATATAGGCGCCCAGAAAAGCGCCTGTGCCAAAACACCCCAGCACGTACCCGGCATCCTGAATTCCGTAGCCCAAATGTTTGGTGAGGTAAATCGTGAGAAAAACCAGCACCATCGAGCCGCAGCGGTTCACCAAACTGACTATCGACAAAAACCAAACCCGTAAGGGGATGCCGGAGTACGAACCCCGCCAATGTGTGTATAACCGGAACAGCATACTATTTCAATTAGGATTTCAGAAAAGGAAGACAGGAAACTTGGCCCAAGTTTCCGAACAAAAAACTGTTCAGCGGGTGAAATAGTTTCCTGAATAAAAGATAATTCTGAATCTGCCGGGTTGCATTAACAAAAATAAAAAACGCCGGCTGCGTAAGCATGCAGTCGGCGCCGTTCATACAATAGAAAGGATTAGCTTAGATTGGTCAATTGCCCGGTCGATTGCGCATCCTGTCCGGGCTTTTTCAGGCGCTAAAATCGAAACTTTGTACGTAACGACAAACTTTTTTCACCAAACGGGAAAATTCCGACATTAGCCGCCAATATGAATAGCACGACCGAACACCTCTACATCGTCCCGGGCACCCTCCCACTCATGAACCTGATCGTGGCCGAAGACTGGCCGGGGCTCTCTTCCGCCCTGGGTGGCGTGGACCTGGCCGAACACTGGCTGCACTTCCCCGAAGCGATGTTTTGGATGCGCGAATACCTGCAGGAACACCCCGACGAAGCCGATTGGTGGAGCCATCTCATCATTCACCGGAAAGACATTCGACTCATCGGAACCTGCGGCTTTAAAGGCTCGCCTTCGCCCGATGGGGTGGTGGAAATCGGGTATGAAATTGCTGACGGATACCAGAGACAAGGCCTGGCTAAGGAAGCAGCACGCGCGCTGGTGGAGCACGCCTTTGCACAACCCGCAGTGCAAAGTATAACGGCCCATACGCTCGCCGAAGAAAATGCCTCGGTAGCCGTGCTGCGCAAACTGGGTTTTGCGTTTGCCGAAGAGGTATTTGATATCGAAGACGGGCGGATATGGAAGTGGGCTTTAGGACGCACCTGATTTCCGCTGCGGGCTGTTGACTACAAGACTCAAAACCCCGGGTTCAGTTCCGTCCGCAAGGGTGCGGAGGCGTTGTCGTGGTGTTTCCAGTAGTCGTCCAGCATGATTTTTTTCAGGGTTCCTTTGCTGAGCAGTTCGCCCTCGTGGGTTTCAGCCCAGCCGAGGATACGGTGGGGAAATTCTGTTTCAAAGCGGATGCCGAGTTCGCGCGGGATGCTGGTGTACACGAGATTCAGAATACTTTCGGTCTCGCCTTTTTCAATGGAAATACGCGCCTTTTCGGGTTGCACGGGCTTGTGTTTCAGGCGGGTATAAAATACGGAGGGCTGCACGAGCACTTCTGCGGAAGCCAAGGTAAAAGGTTTGAGGCGCAGGAGCGTCCACAATTCGTCTTCGAGCAGGGCCGGTTTCACCAATATATCCGCATCGCCTTCCGATTCAAAGTAGGAGAACGAGCGCACCCGGTAGCCGTCTTTTTCCGCATTGAACTGCGTGAAAACATGTCCGCACCAGTCCTGTACGGTCGTCGTGGTCTTCAGCGTGCGGCCCGCCTCGATGTCCATTGCCGTAAAAACCGATTGCATGAGGGTGTAATCGTAAATGCCGGTTTGGAAACGGCGTATGGTATTCAGTTTCAGGATTGGCACGCGCGCGTCGTCCGCTGCGGGTTCGGCATCGAGTTTTACCTGTTTTTTGGCAGAAAAATCTTCAGAGACGAACACCATAACCTGCCCGCCTTCGCGCAATTCGCCGTAGCGTTCCTGCGTCACGGAGTAGGAACTGATTTCTGCCTTCCCCTGGTACCAGTAATTTGCCTTGTTGGCGACAGGTAAAGTGACTTTTTCCGCCGGGGCGGGCGCGTCGGATTGGCAAGCGGACAGGCCGATCAGGCCGAAACCGAAGAGAATAATAACATAACCTTTCATAAGTGCGAAGGTAACAAGGAAAGGTAATGAAAGGTTGGGGGTTTGTCAAAGTCGCCCACCGCAACAAGTCTAATATAGCCGGCCGGCTGGTACACGACAAAAGAATAAAACACGCCTGGCCGCGAAAAATCCCACCTTTGCGTTTGGGTCAAAAACATTCGAGATGCGCCAACTTACGCTATTCCAATTTTGTCTTCCACAAGGCTTCGCCAAACTGTATTACCTTTTTTGGCTTGCCTTTTGTGTTTTACCAACCGGCGTTTCCGCTCAAAAATTTATACAATTAGAAAAAACCAACAAGGCCAGAACGACCAAGTTTTACGCCGGTCAGGACATCACTTACCGTCTGAAGGGCAACACGGAGTGGTACACCTCTACGATTACCGATGTGCAAATGGATTCGCAGCGGGTGGCACTCGATTTGAAATATATGCCGGTGAGTAATATCGCGGCCATTCAATTGCACTACCCCGGCATCCTGCGCGCACTGGGACCTTCCCTGATGGTTTTTGGCGCTTCCTGGGCCGGTTTTTCCCTGATCGGGGCCGCTTTCGACGACTACAAACTCACTGCCGGCACGGCTATTGTTTCGGGCACCGGACTGGCATCCGGCTTTATTTTGCATCAAATTTTTAAAAGTAAACGGGTGCGACTTACTGAACGACGGCGATTGCGGGCGTTGGAGGTGCCGGTGCACCTCAACAAGTAATTACCTTTTGTACAACCTCAAATATGCCTCAGCCGTAGCCTCTATCCCCAATATTTCTGGCAAAACCGTCAAAACCGGCGCTTCTAAAGCCTGTAACAGTAATTCCGCCAGTCCGGCATCGGTGTCGGCGCAAACGCCCAGTTCCGGCGCGGCGCCCACGGGCGTGCCGACCACCCGGCAACCGTTCGCCGCGGCTTCGGCCACCACCATGCCGAACGACTCAAAGCGGGAGGTGTGCAGCAAAACGCGGCTTTCGCGCAGCCGGGTCAATACCTGCGGGCGGGGTATTTCGCCGGCGAAGTGTACCTGTTGTGCCAATCCAAGTTGTTGCGCCATCACACGCAGACGACTCGCTTCCGGACCGCTGCCAATCAGTTCGGCCCGCAGGCCGGGACGAACCCTGGCAATGAGATGCAACACCCGCAGCCATTGTTCCCAATTTTTTACCGGTATTAGCGAGCCAACACCCAATACGTCTACCGGACGCTCCTGCGGCAGTACCTCCGCGACATCGACGCTGCCTACACCCCACGGAATACAGTATTCTGCCCGCAGGCCGGTCGTTTTTTCCAGTTGGTCGTTATGAAACGGCGTAAGCGCTACCAGTCGACTTACCCCGCCGGCCTGAAGGCGTCGCAGGTAGCGGTTGGCCGGCAACACATCCTGCCCCATCAGCGTCGTGACATGTGGCGTTTTCCAACGGGCTGCCAGCTGCTCACCCAGGGACCAGGCCGGTCCCAACCAGAAGCTTTGGATGGCATCAAAGCGATTTGTGGTAAAAAGTTGTTGGGCAAAGGCGCGCGCGCGGGCCAGGGTGCGCCAGCGCAGGTAGCGGCGGTTGCGGCCGTCGCAGGGGTAGACACTGGCGCCTTCAACCCCACCCCCGATCCCCTCAACCCCACCCCCGGCCCCGCCCCACAAAGGGGGGGGGGGCGCGCGGGGCGAGGGGGGGACGCGTCCACCCCCCCCCCCCATAGGGGAGGGGCCGGGGGTGGGGTCTACCCACACATACGGCTCCGCCCGAAACGGATATTCCAGCGCAATGACCTGTAAATCAATGCCTTGACCGAGCAATTCATGCGCTAGCAACTGCAGGGGCGGTATGCAGTTGTGGTCGTGTTCATTGGCGGCAAAGCCGGGCGTGAGCCAGAGGATACGCATGGCACATTTTTGACAAAAACAATAGGGACGAACGTTTGAATCGTTCGCCCCAGCGTATGTTGACGCCCGCGCTTCAATCGGCGGGCGGAACGACGGCGGTCCGATTACTTGCGTATCAGGATTCCACCGTTTTCTTAATTCAAGATTGAATGTCGCCTTGCGAAAAGCGTACAAATTTACGAAAAAACACGAAGTAAAACCAATCCGCGAAAATCCATGTACGTCAGTCTGTGTCATCCGTGTTCCCATCCTGCACGAGCGGCCCTCGTAGGAGGATGGGAACACGGATGACACAGACTGACGTACACGGATTTTCGCGGATTTGCTTCTGAGTTGAAAACCCAGACACCTGCCCCCTCAAAATTACTGTTTCACTATTGCTCCGGTTTGGCGCTGATTTCCTTTTTGCACAGACACGTAGTACACGCCCGCCGGCAGGTTGCTGATATCAATCCGGCCGTTATTGAGACTGACCTGGGCAGGTTGAACAGCAGTTCCCTGGGCACTCAACACAGTTACCCGGGCGTCATCCAAGGCCGGCAGGCGCACAAATCCGGTGGTCGGGTTGGGCGACATGGGCAGCGGGCCCGCGTTCACTACATCATTGCTGGAAGTCGTATTGGAGTAGTAAAAAAAGGTTTTATCCAATAATACCCAGGTGTTAGTGGCAAAATCCCAGTTATGATTGGCTTCGAAATGAATATCGTCGCCGTCGTAATACCCGGTTTGTTTCCAGGTACGTGTGGGGATGTCGCCGCCCGATACCTCAACTACTTCGGACCAAACGCGGTTCTCGTTGTCGTAGAGGTAGCCGGTAGTTTGTTCCAATACCCAGTCGAAAGTTTCGAAACTCCAGTTATAGTTCCGGATAATGCCAGTTTGCCCTGTGGGCGTATATTCCGTTTCGGTTTTGGTTTGCGGCAGCGTATTCATATCGTCTATGATGATATTGCTGGTGCTCACGACCGGTTGGTGGTTTTCAAATTCCGTTTCGATTCGTGTGAAAGGCGTCCATTCGCCCTGGTCGAAAATGGATTGGATCGTCAGGAAATTGTCGCCGTTGGCGTCGTACGAGAGTTCGTCCAGCAGGGCCAGGTCCTGTCCAAGGAAATCGTTAAACTGCGTAAAAATGACAACTGCCCGGTCCTGATCGTCGTAGGAGGTAGCGCTGACGAGGGCCGGCGTCCATTGATTCAGGTCGGCATCCCACACTGAAATAGCAAATGAGTCAGTCAAGGTGAGGGAGTTGCCGTGCGGGAAAACCTCCGCCTTGGAGTCCGGTACCCATACGCCGTTTTCAAACACTTCGCTGAGCGCCAAAATGGTTCGATCAAGGTTGTCGGTTGTTTGCGCGGTCCGGCTGGCTCTTTCCCAGCCGTTGTTAAAGATGTATTCGGTTTGCACCGTCATATTATCGGACAAATAATTGAACTCGATTTTGTACGCAGGAACAGAATCGTTCTGGGTATAGTTGGTGTACGTCACCGTGGAATCGAGCCGGGATATCCCACCGCGTTCCTCCACACCTTTGGATGCAAGCGGTTGCAATACCTTGTTCAGGTGAGCCAGCAGTTGCGGCGCCTTTTCCTGCAGGTGCTGTTGAGCGGACGGGTGAAGTGGCGATTGGTTTTGAGCGGAAAGGGTAGCGGCCAGGAAGATGCCCCAGCAAGTAGTCAGCATTGTTTGGAATCGCATGTCGAAAGAGATTTAAATCGTTTAATGGGGCCGATAGACGCGGGTAAGACTCGCAGTGGTTGCAGGGCAGGAGGGGTTTTAAATGTAAAAGTCAAAATGTAAAAGTCAAAATGTAAAATCCGGAGAGTACCTTGTCTGTCAAAAGAAACTACCTGTCATAATGTTCAAGTCCAAACACCTGTTTACCTGCCTGATAGCAGCCGGTTTGCCCACTGGTTTGTTTGCCCAATCCGTTAACTGGGCCAACGACATTGCCCCGATCCTCTACGAAAACTGCATAAAATGCCACCGCGACGGCGGCATCGGGCACTTTTCGCTGGTGGGCTACGACAATGCCTTTTTGTTCAAAAATTCTATTCGGTACATGACCGAAACCCGGCAAATGCCGCCCTGGAAGGCCGATCCTTCTTATCGCCATTTTGCCGGTGAAACCGTGCTGACCGACACCGAAATCCAGACCATCCAAACCTGGGTGGAAGACGGCGCATTACCCGGAGACATTGGTCAGGCGCCCCCTGATCCGGTATTCCCTACCGGCTCCGAAATCGGCATGCCCGACCTGGTATTGCACACCCCGCCGCACACGATGACGTCGTTTCAGGACGAATACCGTTGTTTCGTTATCCCGGCCGGACTTGCGCAAACGGCTTTTTTGCGCGGCCTGGAGGTCATCCCCGGCAACCATCAGGCGGTGCATCACGTTTTGGTTTTCGAAGACGTGAGCGGCCAGGCCAAAGCGCTCGACGCGCAAACACCGGAAGCCGGTTATGTCAGCTTTGGGGGCATAGGAGTACAAAACGCGCGTTTGGTCGGCGCCTGGGTACCGGGTTCCCGGCCCCGGTTGTTGCCGCCGTTTATGGGAATCAAACTGAATGCCGGCGCCGACCTGGTGCTACAGGTTCATTTTCCGGCCGCCGCCCTGGGCATGAGCGAAGTGTCCACGGTCAACCTTTTTTTCACGCCCACCAACCAGGGTATCCGGGAAGTAACCATGGCCCCTTTGCTCAACCATGTGGCGCCTTCCTTGCAAAACGGCCCCTTGTTTATTCCGGCCAATATGGTAAAAACGTTTCACGCAACCTTCACTTCGCCCATCAGCGGATCGCTGATCGCCGTGGCGCCACACATGCACCTGATCGGGAAGAGTATAGAAAGTTTCGGGGTTACCACTGCAGGCGACACGATTCCGTTTATCCGTATTCCGGATTGGGATTTTCACTGGCAAGGGAGTTACACCTTTCAAAAAGTGCAAAAAATCCCAGCGGGCACCAAATTGCACGCGTTGGCCACTTACAACAACACGTCCAACAACCCGAACAACCCGTCTAACCCGCCTAAAAATGTCTCGTTGGGCGAAGCAACCACCGACGAAATGATGCTGGTGTATTTCCTCTACATGGCATACCAGAACGGCGATGAAAATATCATGCTGGATAGTACCCTGCTCACCACGGCTGCGCCGCAAATATTCCAAAACGGTCATTTGACCAGCCTTGAGGTATTTCCGAATCCGGCCGTCGCGCAATTGTCCGTTGAATATGAATTGAAACAAACCGCCGATATTCAGGCCAGTATTACGGATATAAACGGCCGGACGTTGAAAATTTTCGCCTTGCGACGGGATGTCGCGCCGGGCATTTACCGGGAAAATACGACAGTAGAAGATATGCCGCCCGGAGTGTATTTGGTACAGGTGCAGGCAGGGGCGGCAGGCGTGATTACCAGGAAATTTGTTCGACGATAGACTTGCGGTAAGTTGCCTTTCTTTACCTGCACTAATGTGATCTCTTAATCAAAATCAATCTCGGTGTTGTCGCCGATATTCAGGCTCAGGTTCATGCCTTTTATGGTGGCGTCGCTGCCGATAACGGAGCGTTTGAGCACGACGTCGTCAAGGGAAGCAAAATTGCCTATAATGCTGTCTTTGACGATAGAGTAGCTGATATTGACATTTTGCCCGATGGTTACATGCGGACCGATGATACTGTTGGCGATCTGGCAGTTTTGGCCGATAGCCACGGGGTGAATGATGATCGTATTTTCAAAATTGGGCAGACTGAATTCGTCGGTGGCGTAGCCGCGCTGACTGAGTAACATGGCATTGGTTTCGAGCAGCACTTCTTTGCGTCCGCAGTCGAACCAGTTATTGACCGGTAATGCCTGAAAACGGACGCCTTGTTCCAGCATATATTGCAAAGCATCGGTGAGCTGTATTTCGCCGACGGTACGCTGGTTTTTTTGCATCAGGTGCTCGACGGCCCGGATCAGGGCGCGCACTTCTTTTACTTTATACAAGCCGACGATGGCCATGTTCGACTTGGGAATACGCGGTTTTTCCACCATCTTGGAAACTACACCATGTTCATCGAATTCGGCTACACCGAATTCGCGCGGGTCGCCGACCTTTTTGACGCCGATGCAGGAGTGTTCGCAGTCGATCATTTGCTTGAGGTCGGCGTCGAAGATGGTGTCGCCGAAGGCGATGAAGACTTCGTCTTCGTCTTCGATGGCTTCATGGGCCGTCCAAACAGCGTGCCCGGAGCCTTCGCGGTGTTCCTGGTACACGAATTCCGTTTGCAGGTGTGGGTAGCGCTGTTCGATAAAATCGCGCACTTTTTCACCGAGATAACCGATGACAAATACAAAGTCGGTCAGGCCGGCTTCGGCTAATTTGTCGATGATAAAGCAGATGATGGGTTTGCCCGCCACCGGCATGAGCGGCTTCGGCTGGGTGTACGTATGGGGGCGGAGGCGCGTGCCGGCCCCGGCAACTGGGATAACGACTTTCATGTTTTGGTATCCGGCATCCGTTGTGCGGTGCGGTGGATAGCCCAAAGGTAAGGAAATTTGCTGTTGGCAAAATGCAATCAGGTCTTTCCGTAACGATCAATGACCCAATGACGATTAATGATGAATGACGATCAATGACCCAATACCCATCAATCCCCAATACCATAAAGCAAGTCTTTCAACCGGGAGCCCTGGATTTCCGGCAGGTCATAAGCGCTGTTGAATTTTTCCAGGGTAGTGCCGATGTCCGTTTTTAATTGGCGGAAGGTTTCGGGCAGAGTTTCCGCACAGGTTTTTTCGTTGGCGTAGTTTCCAACGATCTTGTCAAATTTTTTGTAATATTCATTACCCTGGGCAACAAAAGCGCAGTATTTTTCTATAAAATGCACCACGCGGTCCACGGAAAACTGAAGATTGGCCCTGGCTTTTTGCTGGAGGATGTGGTCGGGGGTGTTTGTACCTGCGGCGGTATTCACATAGTTATCGAGCAGGGCGTAGAGACGTTCCCAGTCGTCGCTTTCGCGGCAGACGGTTAGTGGAATAGTGTATCCGACCTGTCGCGCACATTCGGCAAACAGATTTTCGCAAGCAGCCTTTAGGGTCAGATTGCCGTCGCGCAGGTATTCGGTTTCGTAATAAATGACACTTAGTTCCTGGTGCATCCGGACGGTAAAATCGAGAATACAGGATATTTGGTCGAGCTGTTCCTTGTTCAGTTTGGTTTCATTTCCGCTCAGGGTTAAGCTTACGATCGAAAAAACAGCTGACAAATAGGGATTTCCTTCCATCAAAGCGGGTAGGGCAAAAGCGTACTTTTTTTTCATACGATCCTGCAAGAGCGTTTTCACTTCTTTGAAGGCGGGGTATTCGTGGGGATTGCTGATTCGAGCGACTTGTTGGCTGGTACGCAGGCCGGTGAAATGGTGATCCATACTCAGGATTTTCTCATAGAGCAATTTAAGCATTTCAATACTTTTACGATAGCGCAGGCGCAGTAGTTTCATTTCCGTTTCGGCGCCGAACCGGCGGATTTTTTCTTCCAGTTGAATCTTTTCCAATAATAAAGGGTAGCCGTATGCAGGGGAGCGGGCTTCGGGGGTATCCAGCATTTTATCTATTGATTGCAGGCGTGATAAGACCTGCCGGCAATTTTCAAAATAACTGTGATTCAGTTCGTCAAACTCCGTAGCAGTTGCGCGTAACCAAGATTCGAGTACGGCGTTAGAATCCGGCACAACTTCCGCCGTGTGCAGAAAAAAGGGCAGAAGCAGCATTGTTGCGATTGTTCCTGCCCGCCGGATTGGCGGATGCCGGGATGCCATGGTCGAGTATTTTAGCGGGTATTATTTTGCTTCCAAATATTGTTCTACAAAAGATTCCAGTTGTTTTCCACGCAGGTTTTTAGCGAGAATGAAGCCATTTTCATCCAGCAGATAATTGGTCGGAACAGCTTCAATTTGATAACGCCGGGCTATTGCCGAGCCACTAATCCCCCCGAAATCGGCGACTTGTATCCATGTGTATTTGTTTTCTTCAATTGCTTGCAACCATCTTGCTGCGTCGGTATCAAAGGAGACGGCGAAAACCTGAAATCCCTGGTGATAGTATTTGTAATACAGTGGAAGCAGGGTAGACTGGTATTCAACCTGACAGGTATTGCAATGTGAAGTCCAAAAATCCAGCAACAGCAGATTTGATTTGACTTGCGAAAGACGCATCGTATCCTCCAGAAGGCTTTCAAGCGTAATCTCAGGCGCTCTTGAGCCGATACGGAGGAGATTTTCTGTATTGCTGCTTACTCCGGCCGCCCTGTCGCCATCTCCTTTGACTGCCGCCTGTGCATGATCCGACAAGGGCGCGCAGAGCAGAACGGCGGCAAATAAAATAACGACGGGCTTCATTGCGCTTGATTAAGGGTAAGGGTTAACTATCTGACGGTGTTTACTTCCTGAAAGCCGATGTCTTCCGGTTTAGAAACGGGTATGTCTTTGCCTGCATTATCGATATTGAAGGTGGATAGTTTTTGAGCGTCGTCTCCTGTAAGGGTACGGGCGCGGCTTCGCTTACGCGGACTTGGATACAGGAAGCAAGCCCTATGATTGCCAATAAAAACAATATAATTTTCATATTTTGTTCGTTTTATGTCTTATTCTTTCAATAGACAAATTGCGGTAAATCATTTTTTTTGAGGCCCCAGAACTGCTGGTAATCTGCATTTATTTTTAGCACCCGGATTTTCAGTCCCCGTTTTCGTGCATCTTCTACAAGATTCAGCCATTCGAAGACCTTGCGCTTATTTATCTTTCCCAGATATTTTGCCCAATACATAACCAAATAAAGATCATTTTTTTCTTGACCAATCGCAAATGGTTGCTGGTCTTTTACATAGACCAAGTCTTTTAAATATTTTTCCAGAAATTCATCCGATACCGGCGTTTTTTGGTTTACCATCTCCGCTTTTTCGAGGAATACCGATACTTGCCCGTTACAATCTTTTGGCGACTCCCGGTAATCCACCAGTTTTTTTTCACTGTTAAAAAATCGAGATTCGGGCATACCAATATTCATTTTGAAAAATTTATTCAGGGCTATCGTATCTTTAAAACACAGCAATTCAGATGTATCAACCTCTATTTTTAATAGAAAATTGCTGAGGCTGTTGTAGTCTTCCAAGGCAGGTTGTTTAATACCTTCTTTCATTATAATTAGCCTGGTACATCCTTGCGCTAAAAACAGAAACGTAAAACAAAAAACAATAGATTTCATTTTTCACTTTTTTAGTTGCCGGCGGGCATTGCCATGTGCTTATGCCCGCCGGCAGATTATTTAGAATGTTACCGGCAAAATATTTCCTTCGGAACTCTGCCCAAAAGGATAATTTCCAGTTTTGATTGTATAAGAACTAATACCAAGCGCCGACGCGACCTCTGCGGGCAAATCAAATTCTTCTTCCATTTTGAAGTAATCGCCGGCAAAAAAGGTTTGAAATGTACCGGATTCAATCGTATTTTTATCAAATTCTACTCTAAGTTTTCCCCCTTCCATCCAAGCGACTGCGCGAGCCCTTGAGGGCTCATTTTCCCAGTTGGTTACCTTTCCATCAATCGAAATCTTGCAGATACCGAGCCCCTTGCAGTCCCTCTTTCTCCGCCCAATTTCAATCTCAATAGTAATTTTTGGTCCAATGGAAGCCCCTTGAGGCTTAACAGGAACTACTGTTTTCGCTGGAGCGATGGCTGCACCTGAAATAATACATACCAGTAAAATTAATACTTTTTTCATGATTCTAAATTGAAATACTTCTGCCTACTCTATTCGCTTTTCAGCTTCCGCGCCCGTACTCTTTTACGGATTTTCCGGGTATATTCCGTTGTTGGAAGTTTTAGAATAACTACCTGACAGCCAATCATATATCGCTTAAAAAGATACAGGCAAAATATTGCTGTCCGGACTTTGTCCGATAGTATAATTTCCCGATTTTATAGTGTACGAATCAATGCCCAGCGCCGTAGCAACTTCGGCAGGTAAAACAAAATCTTCTTCCATTTTTATTATATTCTCTCCAAAATAGGTCTGAAAAGTATTTGATTCTATAGAAGAGCGTTTAAAATTCATTTTCAATTTTCCATTTTCAATCCAAGCACTGCCTTCCGCAGCGCTTGGGTTATTGCCTGAACCGGAAGTCATACCCCATTCAACGAAAATCTGACAAATACCATAACCGCCACAGCCTTTCTTTAGCCTTCCAAAAACTACAGTAACATTTACTGTAGCCCTTATCTCTTCCTCACAAGGTACCGGCACTGAACTGGCGCGCACCGGGATAACAGGCAGTACCATCACCGCGAGCAAAATGAATATCAATACTTTTTTCATGATTCTAAATTGAAATACTTCTGCCTACTCTATGCGCTTTTCGGCTTCCGCGCCCGTACTCTTTTACGGATTTTCCGGGCAATCTCCGTTGCATTGGCGTATCCTTTGGCGCCTTGAGAACGACCAACACATTTATCAATAAACTTGACTTTGCTGACAAGCTACACCTGCCACGCCAAGTCATCGGCGGGCCTTATCCTTGGGTAATACCCAATTTCTTAATTCCCATAATTTTCTGGGAATGATGCCATTCTTAATTTTTATCAAGCCGTTTCCCTAGATAAGTGCCATCATCTCCCTCGGCAGGAATAAATACTATCGATCCGTCTTTCGCCAGGTAAATATGCAAGTTGCTGTTTATTTTATCGTTTTTGCGTTTATTATATGCCTCTATACCACCATAAGCATTGACACGTGATTGATATACAGTGGGATATTTTTCAATTAACCGGTAATAATCATCAGCGCTGGTAATCTCTATCATTTCCCGTCGGAATTGAATATATTCATTATTATTCACTGAAAAATTGCGCCAATGGGAAAAATAACCCTCCCAGAATTCTATCGTCAGTGCCGGATAAGCTTCCGGTGGAAACGGCCTGAAATGGGGAGAAACATATCCTTCTGCAATACTATCCTGCATGCCATACTTGGTGGCAATGGCAACTACCTGTTCGCGAGTAACACCTAAGACTATTGTTTCGTCTTTTTCAATAGTCTTGCATGCAAAAAACAATAATAATAATAGAAAATAAATAATATTTTTCATAATAAAATAATTTTATCTACCCACGGCAGGAGACATTTCCTGCCGGACCATTACATATTCCCAATCCATTATTATTGCGCTAAAAAATATCCTGCTGTCACTGTCCCCGTATCCTCATCACCAACCGCGCAGGCAGAGGGCGCCTGCGACGGTTTGTTACCCGGTTGGAGACTTCCGGTTTCATGGTTCTAATGGCCCGAAGACATTAGAATGAAATTCTGACAGAACAAAAGTATGGGGCAGTTTTAGAAAAAATACCGACAGTTGAACGGGGTTTCAGGGGGGTATTTTGAATATTTTCCTCAATCTTGTCGTTAAAAACCAATGACTTACGTTAAAAATAACGGTTTTTTAGTTTTAAACTTTTTGGTGGATCACGAACACTGAAAACCCTATTTTGCCGGGAAATAGCCACCACTATGATCAAAGAACTCAACGACCTGGCACATTTCATTAAAACCAGCGTGTGGCGCGACGAAGCGTTACTCGCCTTTTTATGCGACGACGAAACGGAAATACTCCAACTATACCGCACCATCTGGAGCAAAAATTTGCTAACGGACGAAGCAGCCGCCAGGGCTACCGGCTCAAGCCTGGGCATCTATAAAAAACAAGCCCGAAAGCTCCGGCAGCACTTGCGCGAAATGATTGTTTTTTTCAACGATGAAAAAGCGAAAGCGGACGCCACCCTGAACAACCACGTGGAAGGCGCCGTGGAAGCAGCCTTGATAAACCTCCTACGCGCCCGCGGATACCGGCACGCACCGCTGGAAATAGCCAAAAGACTGTATCGCCGAGGCATCGACTACGACACGCCGGTTTTTGTGGCCGAAGCCCTGCGTATCCTGAAAGAAGCGGCCCTGGGCGTAGACGGCGGCGAAAACCGTTTTGAAAGCTATTCGCGCCGGTATTGGGAATACCGGGGCTATGCCGACACCGAAGAACGCGCCGCAGATTGTTTTCAATGGGTCCGGCTGCCCGCCCTGCGCAAAAAAGACGTCCGAAATACGCTGCCGGAACTCATCCGGCAACGGCTGGAAACGCTGGAGCCCTTCCGGGGTAAAATACCCTCGGCGATGTTCCACCTATATTACTATACGATCCGGGCTAACTACCGCATGGAATTGTGCGACCACGAAGGCGCCCTGTCCTGCTACGATGAAGCAATTGACTATTTTAGCGCCAAACGTTACCCAGTCGCCCATCCGCTGGCGCTGTTTCACTATTCTAAAGTGCCGGCCTGTATCTTGTTGGAGCGTTTTGATGAAGGCGAAGCCGCCGTGCTGGCCGGCCTGGATTGTGCCCCGGAAGGCTCATCTGATTTTTTCAAAGCGTATGAAATGTATTTCTACCTGGCCATGTACGCCGGGCATTACGACCGGGCCGTCGATATTTACCACACGGTAACCTTCCACAAACGGTTCGGTAACCTGCGCGCACCGCGACGGGAAGCCTGGCATATTCTCGGCGCTTATCTGTTCCTCGTTTTTCGCCTCGGAAATCTCTTTTTACCGGAAAAAAGCCTGCCGGCATTTAAAAGCAACCGCTTTGCCAACGAAACAATGGCCTTCACCCGCGACAAAGAAGGCATGAACGTGGCCATTCTGATCGCCCACGCGCTGATGCAATTGGTCGAAGGGAAAACCGACCTTATGCTGGAGCGCATTCAGGCACTCGACAAATACCGCGAACGTTACCTGCGCGATTCGGATACGGACCGCTCCGAAATGTTTATCAAAATCCTAACCCTTCTGCCCAAGACCAATTTCGATCCCGCCCGTTTTCAAAAAAAAGCGGCGCCGCTGCTCGAAGCCCTGGCCGCCCTGCCCCGCCGGCTGACCAACCCCGCGCACGAACTGGAGATTGTTCCGTATGAAACCCTCGCGCAAGGCATTACACTATGGCTAAAGTCAAATTAACAATCATTCACCATTTTCTCCGACCTTTAGCCCGAAAACACCCTTATCATGGACGAATCCAAATCGCACCTGTCGCCCGAAGACCTCGAAGCCGTCGCACACGAACTGGAAATCAAGCAAAAAGCCGCCAAATCGCGCATTGTAAAAGACTGGCTGCCCCGCTACACCAGTATGCCCCTGGAAAAATTCGGCGAATACATCCTGCTGGTCAATTTCGGCAATTATGTGCGCATGTTCGCCGACAAACATGATGTGCCCGTTTACGGCTCCGACAGGCCGATGCAGGCCGCCACAGCGGATAATATCACGATCATCAACTTCGGTATCGGGAGCCCGAACGCCGGCCTGATCATCGACTTGCTGGAAGCGATTCACCCGAAAGCCGTTCTGTTTCTCGGCAAATGCGGCGGCGTAAAAACCGGTAAAAATCAGATCGGCGACCTGCTCCTGCCCATCGCCGCCATCCGGGGAGAAGGTACCAGCAACGACTTCCTGCCCCCCGAAGTTCCGGCACTGCCGGCCTTTGCGCTGCAAAAAGCCATTTCCACCACCATCCGCGAATATGAACTCGACTACTGGACCGGCGTGGTGTACACCACCAACAAACGTGTTTGGGAGCATCGCGACGACTTCAAACAACGCCTCCGCGACCTGCGCTGTTATGCCATCGATATGGAAACGGCCACTATTTTTGTAGCCGCCTTTAAAAACCGTATGCCGGCCGGCGCCCTGCTCCTGGTGAGCGATATGCCCATGACCGACGAGGGCATTAAAACCGAAGAAAGCGACAAAAAAGTGACCGCCAATTTCGCCCAGAGACATCTTGATATCGGCGTCGATTCACTCAAACAACTCATTAATAAAGGCCTGACGGTGAAGCACCTGCGGTTTTGAGGGGCATTCCGCGTCATTTCGTCATTTCGTCATTTCGTCATTGGGCGTCATTTCGTCATTGAGTGTCATTCGTCATTAAGCGCAAGACTTAATGACGAATGACGAAATGACGCTCAATGACGAAATGACGCTCAATGACTCGCTATCAACATTTTCTCCATTTTCTCCGTATCCAGATTCACGCCCATGATAACGCCTTCGGGGTTGATCAAAAAAGTGGTCGGGATGGAGTGAATGTTGAATAATTTAGCCAGCGGGCCGTTAAACTGGCTGGATTCAATGGCATGATATTTCCACACCAGCCCGTCCGTTGCAATGGCCCGTTGCCAGGCTTTCGGGTTTTGCTCAATACCGATGCTGATAATTTCCAATCCGGAGTCGTGATATTTTTGATATAACCCGGCGAGGTGTGGGTTTTCGGCCCGGCAGGGGCCGCACCAACTGCCCCAAAACTGAAGCAACACGTATTTTCCCAGCAAACCGGATAACCGGGCCTCCTCGCCACTCGCAAGCGTGATCGAAAAATCCGGCGCTTTTTCGCCGGCAATAAATTTCGGCTGGCGGTAACGGTAGTACAATAAGGCGCCTAATGCCAGCAAAATTACCAAGCCGGCGCGCAAAATTCCAGGTTTCATCAATTGTCGTAGTTTTTGTAGTAAAGCAGCAAATATCCGGTACTGCCGCCGTTAATTTGGGGCTGAATTGATCGTCATTAATCGTCATTGGGCGTCATTGGGCGTGATTGGGCGACCACGAGGGTCGCCCCTACAAAGGCCATATTGGCAATTCTCGTAGGGGCGACCCTCGTGGTCGCCCAATGACGATCAATGACGCCTAATGACGAAATGACCTAATGACGTTTAACGACGATAAAACCTTCCCGCTCATGCTAACGATCGATCCATCCCAAATACCCACCAAGGACCTGCACCAGTATATCCTCGGCGCTGTGGCGCCAAGGCCCATCGCTTTTGCCAGCACGATCAGCCTGGACGGCGTACCCAATCTTGCGCCGTACAGTTTTTTTAATGCTTTCAGCAGCAACCCGCCGATTCTCATTTTTTCGTCGAACCGCCGGGTGGCTGGCAATACGACCAAGGATACCCTGAAAAATGTGGAGGACACCGGTGAGGTGGTCATAAACGTCGTACCGCATGCTATTGTTCGCCAAATGGCGCTGTGTAGTGTCGAATATGAGTCCGGAGTGAACGAATTTGTGAAAGCGGGCTTCACGCCGTTGCCTTCCGAGCAAGTGCGACCCTTCCGGGTAGCGGAAAGCCCCGTGCAGATGGAGTGCAAGGTGGAGCAAATTCTGCCGCTGGGCGAAAAAGGCGGCGCGGGCAATCTGATTATCTGCCGTATCGTGCTGATGCACATCGACGAGCGGGTGCTGACGGAATCGGGCCGCATTGATCCGCACAAAATCGACCTGGTGGCGCGTATGGGTCGCTTTTTCTATGCACGCGCCAGCGGTTCCGCCATTTTTGAGGTGGCGCAAACGGTGACGGTCATCGGCGTCGGTTTCGACGCGCTTCCCGAAGGCTTGCGGCACAGCACCGTGCTCACAGGCAACGACCTGGGGCAAATTGCCGCGCTCCCGGCTTTGCCTTCCCGGGACGATATTCTCGGTATTGCCGCGGACGAACGGATAAAGGCCGCGCTGGCACAGGATAAAACCCGGGAAGCGATACACCGGCTGGCAAAAACAATGCTGGAACAAAATGAAGTGGAATTGGGGGCGAAAATGGCGTTGCTGCCCGAGTATTTATGACCTAATTCTCGCCACGATAATCCCCGTCTGCCCTTTTTGCGACAGGAGGTATTGTGCCAGGGGCTGTGCCGACAGCACGACCCGTTTGCCCAAAGAAGAAGCGTGTAACAGATAAATGCGGCCATTTTTTTTGACGGCAAATCCCTGGTGTGCGATGTCTAAACCCTTTTTCCAGGAGGTTAGCGCAATGATATCGCCATCCCGCAGCAGGTGTTCAATTCGTGCGACGCGGTTTTGAGGAATATAAAACCAAGTATGGCTGTTGAGGCGGTCTTCCACCGCTTTCATGGCCCGCCAGGTTTCGCCATCGCGCAGGGCAGGGTATTTATTGGGCCGGGCCGTCATGTAGCCGATCTTGTTGCGGTATGGGACGCCGCCCAGTTCTCGGGTAACATCTTGTAAATGGCCCGATTTTTCGGCTTGCAGCAGCCAGCCGGTGAAATAGTGTATCCGGGAGGCGTACCCCTTTACAGCGCCGCCCCAATAGCGCAAGTGTTGTACGAGTTGTTGAAGCGTATCGTAGGTTGGATCGGCAGCCCGGGCGGCCAGCGCTATGGCTAAGCTGTTTTCGACAAAGGTCCAGCAGTCCAATTCCCGCAAGTTAATGACCGGTTGTTCTTCTTCCCCTTCGAGCGTACCGTGTACGTATGGGGTACCCAAAAAAGAACGCGCAACGGCCAGGGTTTGAGCGGAAAGGGTTTGGTCTGTTGCGACGAGCGCTCGTTTTTCTTCAAAAATCGAAATATCCTGCGGGTTTGTTTCCGGAATGGTAAGCGGTACGTCGGGATGGGCCACCCGTGAAATAGACATCACCGGAACCAGCCCGCCGCTGCCGGGAACCCAAAAGGCAAATATGCCGGATAATATGATGGTTGTCAGTTTCACGATATAACGGAAAAGTAAGGGCCAAAATAGGGCCATCCTTTTTCCTGTGCAAATCCCTGTGCAAAAAAATGAAAAATTGGAAGTGCCGGCGGGTGTTGTAAAAGGCGTTATTTTCGCACCTTGATTTGTTTTTACTTGATACACTGAAGCATCACTGTCATGCCTTACCGGAATTTTTTATTGGTCTTTGTCTTGGTAACAGGTTACGCCTGTTCCGCCTCCGCTCAAAATTTCCGCCTTCAGTTGGCGGCATTCACCGATTCGGTTCCGCCGTCCTATTTCAAAGATAAGGGCGTCAATGGGGTAGTTTCCAGCGTGGATGAAACGGGGGTTTATCGCTATTTTTTCGGCTCTTACTCCACGTTGTACGAAGCGGAAAAAGTTCAAAAGCAATTGATTGGCAAAGGTTTTACGTTCGCTTCCATCGTTGATCTGGAAGAACAACGGGTGCTGGGCAACCTGGATGCCTGCGCTTATTTTCCGGGCGGTCCGGAGTACGATGCCTCGCCCGACAGTGTGCGGCTGATCCTGTTCGATCTCGGCAAATCCGTACTGACTGCCGACGCCAAAGCGGCCCTCGATTGGGCTTATCAGCAATTGCAGAAAAATCCGTCGCTCGAGGTGCGCATCATGGGCTATACCGATGCTGTGGGCGCAGGAAAGGCCAACATCGAACTGGCCACCGAACGCGCCCGCACCGCGCGTAATTATTTAGCCGACCGAGGCGTCCGGGCCGACCGGATGCTCCTGCGCGTATTCGGCGAATCGGCCGCCGTGCCTGCCGAAGGCGACACGGAATATGACAGCGAACTGGCCGAATTGCGAAGGTATTTCCGCTCTGTGCTAATTGCTTTGGTGCAACATTGATGAACGAACCCGCAATGACCAAATGACCAAATGACGCCAAATGACCTAATGACGCCCAATGACGAATAATGACCTAATGACACAATGACCTAATGACTAACGAGCAGTTCAAAGATTTTTCGCCTACCATCCCTACTTATCCGGGAATTTACAAATTTCTGGATGCGGAAGGCGGCATTCTGTACGTGGGCAAGGCCAAGAACCTGCGCAACCGGCTCAGCTCTTATTTTGGCGACAAAAAACACACCACCGCCAAGACGAAGTCTTTGGTCAAACACGCCGACCGCATCGAGTTTACTTTTGTCGAAACGGAAACGGATGCCCTGTTGTTAGAGAATACGCTCATCAAGCAGCATCAGCCGCGTTACAATGTGATGCTCAAGGACGAAAAATCGCCCCTGGTGTACATCTGCATCAAAAACGAGCGCTTCCCGCGGGTGTTTCTCACCCGAAAAACGTTTCGCGACGGCTCGGCCTACTTCGGCCCCTATCTGTCAAAAATGCGCGTGGCGCAGATCATTGAACTGATCCGGAAACTTTTCCAGTTGCGCACCTGTAACCTGAGCCTGACGGCGGAAAATATTGAAAAAGGGAAATTCAAACCCTGTCTGGAGTATCATATCAAAAACTGCGCGGCGCCCTGTGTCGGTTTTGAGGACGAAACGTCGTACAACGGGAAAATTGAGCAGATTAAAAACATGCTCAAAGGTAATTTCAACGCGGTGAAAGTTCACCTGAAGGCCGAAATGCAACGTTTTGCCGAAAACCTCCAGTTCGAGCAGGCGCAACTGATGAAAGACAAACTCACGCTGTTTGAAGATTATCAGGGGAAAAGTACGGTAGTCAATCCGGCGATCCACGACGTGGACGTGTTTGCCATAGCCGGCGACGAAAAGGAGGCCTTCGTCAACTATCTGAAAGTGGTGAGCGGCGCCATCATTCACACGTTTACCCTCACGCTCACCAAAAACCTCGACGAAGACCAGGAAACCCTGCTGGTGTACGCCATTCAGGCACTGCGGGAAAAATTCAACAGCATTTCCGGTGAGATCATCGTGCCCATCCCCGTGGCGCTGCCCGGTGTGACGGTAACGGTGCCTAAAATTGGTGACAAGAAAAAACTGCTCGAACTGTCGGAGAAGAACGTACAGTATCACCTCCTCCAGCAAAAACGCGACGCCGCCAGTAAAACCGGCCGCCAAACCGCCTCCGAGCGCATCCTCCGCACCCTGCAGGCCGACCTGCACATGACCGAAGCGCCCCTGCACATTGAATGTTTCGACAACTCCAACATACATGGGACCAACCCGGTATCGAGTTGTGTAGTGTTCCGAAATGCCAAACCGGCCAAACGCGATTACCGCCACTACAACGTGAAAACGGTGGAAGGCCCCAACGATTTTGCCTCCATGGAAGAAGTGGTGTACCGCCGGTACAAACGCCTGCTGGCCGAGGGGCAGGATTTGCCCCAACTCATCATCATCGACGGCGGAAAAGGCCAACTGAGCGCCGCCATGAAGAGTTTGCGCGCCCTAGATCTGGAAGGGAAAGTGACGGTGGTCGGTATTGCTAAAAAACTGGAGGAACTTTATTTCCCCGACGACCCGGTGCCGCTGCACATCAACAAAAAGTCGGAATCGCTTAAAGTCATCCAACAAGCCCGCAACGAGGCCCACCGTTTTGCCATTACCTTTCACCGCGATCAGCGCAGCCGGAATTTTTTGAAAACAGAACTGACCGAAATTCCCGGTATCGGGACAAAAACGGCGGAAAAACTCCTGCAGCACTTCGGCTCTGTAACGCGCCTGCGCGAAGCAGAGGCAACCGAAATAGAAAAAGTGGCTGGGAAATCAGTCCTGGAAAAACTGGAGGTTTACTTTTCAAGCCGGGAATAAATGTGGTCAATGTGGTCAATGTGTTTTAAATGTGGTCAATGAACGTGAACACAATTGACCACATTTAAAACACATTGACCACATTAATCTCATTGACCACATTTAAAACACATTGACCACATTAATCTCATTGACCACATTTAAAACACATTTATTTCTTTTTCCCGATTTCGTGCAAATTAACTCCCAACGACAAACTCACGAAATTGCTGGCCAGATCGAGTTCCCGGATTGAGTCCTTGCCCCGCACAACGGCGGTGCTGTTCACACTCAGCACCATCGGGCGGAAGCGCCAGCCGATAGACCAGGCCATTTCGGTTAAAAACATTGGAGAGGAAGATTCCAGCAGTTGAATCCGGTCTGTTTCCAGTAAACCGACCCGGCTGTTGATGTTGCCGTCGAAATAATTCAACCAAACAAACCGGAGTGCCGTTCCAACCTGAAGCCGGCGATACTTGAGTGCCAGCGACGGCTGAGCGAACCAGCGTTGGTAGTTCCAGTTTGAAATATAAGTTTCAATATTTTGCAAATCCGGCGGCGAAGCATACCTGTTTTCGGTACGTCCCTGCCCGAATCCGGCAAACAGGCTAACCAAATATTCTTTATTCGGCCCCAGTTGATAATAACCTCCGATCCCGCCTTCTGTCAGCCGGGTATCTCCTTTGTAGTCAGATTCAGAAAAAGAAAAAGGCGAAGAGTCCGTCTGGGTGGTACCCGAATAATTCAGACTGAAGTGATTGACCATGACGCCCAGATGGGGCAAAGGGCTGTATATCGCCTGTGCTTCCCAGGCCGAGTTTTCCCCGCTTTTGCTTACCCCGCCTGTGACGGTCGCTTCCTGTGCTTGGCTGAGCATCGGGATTTGCATGGTGTTGGGTGTGTAAAAACGGCTGGTGGTGCAGCCGGCGGCCATTGCAACGATTGCGGCCAGGACCAAAGGACGGAAAGTAACGATACGCATAGGCTCAGGTGGATGGCGGGTACGGAGATTTGGGGGTTTAGGGGTTTAGAGGTTTGGGGGTTTAGAGGTTTGGGGGTTTAGAGGTTTGGGGGTTTGGGGATTTGGGGGTTTAGGGGTTTAGAGGTTTGGCGGTTTGGAAGGTTCCGGGTTTTGGAGGTTTGGGGGCTTAATGGTTTACCTCCCCCCAAACCCCTAAACCCCCAAACCCCTAAACCTCCAACCCCCCAACCCCCCAAACCTCCAAACCCCTAAACCCCCAAACCCCTTTTCTATTTAAACGGATTGGAAAAACGCGTATCGGCGATGAGTTCCGTATCCGTCAGTGTTTTCAGGAAGGCTACCAGGGCCTTTTTGTCGTTTTCGCTGAGGTTCAGGCGCAAAGGACCACCGCCTGGTGCGCGCAGTTCCTCGCTGAGGTTCGGATGTGCCTGAATGCCGGAGTTGTAGTGTTCCACCACTTCTTCGAGCGTGGCGAAACGGCCGTCGTGCATATACGGAGCCGTGATTTCGATATTACGCAGCAGCGGCACTTTAAACGTGCCCTGATCGGCGGAAACACCCGTGATGCCGCCCACACCGGCGTCGGTCGTGGCGATATCGAGGCCGTTGTTGGCTTTCATTTTTGCCGGGCGGCTTTGGGTGGGACTGTGGCAGGAGGCACAATTGGCCAGGAAAAGATTTTTTCCGGCGTTTTCCTGGGCAGTGAAGCCGGAAAAACTTTTGTACTCGTTATTGCTATACACGTTGTAGCCGATGGCTTTTTCCGCTTCCTTGTCAAACTTGCTTTTGTAAGAGCCGATGGCGTTGACAAATTCGGCAATAGCGTCCGATACGCGTTCGCTGTTGATTTGCTCGCTGCCAAAAGCCATTTTGAACAAAGGCGCGTAGTATGCTTTGCTTTGAACGGCGCTGACGATATCGCTGTGACTCATGTCCATTTCTTTCGGATTGGTCATAGAAGCGAGATTCTGTTCGGTAGCCGTGCCGGCGCGGTTGTCCCAGAAGAAGGGGACGCCCGAAGGACCGAACAAGTCGGTGCCATAGTAGGCCGAAAAATTGAGTACCGAGCCCAGGGCGATGGAGTTGCGGTCGCCGGCGCGGTTAAACACGCCCGTGCTGACTTTAGCGTTGTCGGAAAAGGCAAGTTCCTGCTTGTGGCAACTGGCGCAGGAAATGGTACCGTCTTTCGACAAACTTTTGTCGTAAAACAACACCCGGCCGAGGATGGCTTTGTCTTGTTCCACCGGGCGGGCCGCCAGACCCAGATTGGCGATATGAGTGGGCAACTGCGCCCGGTAATCGTCGGGGATTTCCGGCAGATTGAGGTGTTGGGAAATTAAAGCGTAGTCTGCAGGCTCATAATAGTAGTAGTTAAAATCTGCTTTTTTGTTGCATGCGGCGGCCAGCAACAGCAGGCCGAACAGCGGTAAAGCAATGCGAAGTTTTTCCATGGTTAAAATAATGTTAGTGAAAAAAACTGGTGCGGTGAAGGAAAATAGCGTCGTAAAAGTAATGGTTCCCGGCGGAGTCGGATGCAGCGGTTTGGCACTTCCATATTAAAGTTAGGTTAAACCGCTGACATTACCATGACGAATGACGCAACAAAAGGGCTGCCTGGTTGGGTGGGATTTATTTTTTCTTGCATTTATTTAACGTTCCCGCCAAAAATAGTCCAATTGGCAACTAAAGGATAAGCCCACGGTGGAGTAGGCAAAATGGTAATCGTCGCGGTCGCGAATGTTGCAGAAGTTCAGGTTAAAATCGGCCCAGAATGCCTGGTACCCAAATCCGCAGGAGAGGCCGGCTTCCGGGACGAACAGGGGCGAGGCGCGTTCAATGTTCCGGATAATCGTCAGGTCCGGCTCCCCGACCTCCACATCCACCTCGCCCTTCACATATCGCAACTGGTTGAACCGCAGGGCAGCGCCGAAACGCGCCCATTTGCCCCGGATCGCCACGGTGGGCTGCAAAAAACGGCGCTGGAAACTCAAATCGGCCTTCACGTCGAAGTCGAAGTTGTTCGAGACTGAGCCGGCGCCCCAGCCGGCAAACAGGCTGAACGTGGTGTATTTGCCCACCGGGTAATATCCGCCCAAGGCCACTTCGGTCAGGTGACCCGCACCAGAGTCTTCGCTCGAACTCACATTCGAACCGGAGCCCGAACTGACCTGAAAATGGTTGACCATCACGGCGGCATGTTTCAGCGGGCTGTAGGCGGCATGTACTTCGTAGCCGTTAAACTCATCGCCCGAGATCATTCCTAAACTTGCCCGGGCATCGTGTTGTTCTTGCAGGAAAGGCGTTTGCAGCGTATTGGGCGCATAGTAGTAGTGGGTGCAGGCATTGTTACCCAGCAGAACAGCAATTAACAGAACGGATACGTAAAGACGGGTCATCGGCATAATATCGTTTTTGAAACAGGTCGATTTTTCGGTTACAAAGTTGCCATATCCGATGTTTTTTCACAACCCCGGAAATAGGGAAAAATGAAAACGGGTTTCGGGTAGTTTTCGCTCCCTGTTACCGGGTATTGCCCTGGCCCGTGTTCATACCGCCCGCAATGTAAACCAAAACAAACTCCCGCCTCCCGGTGCATTTTCCACGCCGATATCGCCACCCATGGCCCACACAAATTCCCGACTGATCGCCAACCCCAGGCCCGTGCCGCCAGGCAGCGCACCGGGCATTCGGAAAAAACGCTCGAATATTTTTTCCCGGTATATCTCCGGTACACCGGAACCATGATCGCGAACTGAAAACCGGATATTACCGTCCTGATGCGCTACGGCAATATGTACCGTTTGGTTTTGCGGCGAATATCGAATGGCATTCGACAACAGGTTGACCAGCACCCAGGTGCTTTTGTCGGCATCGGCGAGGACCATTTCTCCGGATTTTGGCATTGGTGCGATCTCGATGCTGATTTGTTTTTCCCGGGCCTGTCCTGCTAAAACCTCCCGGGCTGTTTCAACGATTTCGGCGGGGTCCGACGGGGCCAGGGTGATCTGGATATTACCAGTTTCCGCCTGAGCGATTTTGAGCAATTCCCCAGTGATGTTGAGCAGGCGCCCGGCGTCATCGCCAAGTTGGCGGAGCAGGTGACGTTGCTCCTCGTTCAATTCGCCGATCCGTTCGTCTTCGAGCAAGCGCAAGCCCATTTTTATGGAAGAAATGGGCGTTTTTAATTCATGGGAAATAGTGGCGATAAAATTGGTTTTCGCCACATCGCGCTCCCGGAACTGCGTCACATTTTTCAGTACCAAAACCTGACCTATACCCTGGACATTGTCATTTTTGTCGGCGCGCACTGCAATGTCAATAGCTTCGGGCAGGAAAAAAGATTCTTTGCCTTCGGCAAAAATTTTCAAAGGCTCCGCATCGGGTTTGGCTGTGTGGGCCAGCAATGCACGCAATAAATCGTTGGTAAGTGCCACTTCGCGGGCATCCTTACCAATGAGTTTGCCCGGCGTGATGTGCAACAGCGCCAATGCCGGCTCGTTGGCGAACAGCACATGATGGCGTTCATCCAACCCAATCACCGGGTCGTGCATGGCTCCGATCACCGTTTCCAGGCGCTTTTTCTCGAACATCAGGCGCGCCAGGTTGCTGTGTTGGTAATCGTCGAGTTTCGCGGCGAGTTCGTTAAAGGCGGTGGTCAGCGCGCCAAACTCATCGTGCCGGTTCAGGTGAATACGTTGTTCGTAGTTACCGGCCGCAATTGCCTGAATGCCCGTAGTCAGTTGCTGTATCGGATTGGCGATGTACCCGGGAAAATTGAGCAGGAAAACGAATCCGACTAAAACGCAGAACGTGGCGATCACCCCCAGCAACATAGCGCTGCCGGAGGCCGTGTGCAGTGCCTGGTCGTTTTTTCGGGCAATGGCTTGCAGGTTCAGGTCGGCAATATAAAGCAGCTGGCTGCGCACGTTGGCGCGGGCTAAACTATCGGTCGGATGTTGCTCCAGACGGCTATACTCGCGGGTCAGGATTTCAGTAGCTTCCTTTTCGCCGTGCTCGGTGATATTCCGGCTTTGTTCCTCCATATTCTGGCGGAAAATTTCCCGGCTAGACGGATCATATTCAACGCCGTCCAACGCGCGTTGCATGGCCTGGACATATTCAAGTGTTTTGTAATTGTCTTTCAACACCGCGCTGGCATCGGTTGCCAATGCATTGACGTTGAATATGCCCATAGCGCTCACTAATACCAGTAAGCCGAAAAGCAGGATAAGGCCGAGTGTTAGTTTCGTTTTAAGATTCATGACTAGCTTAGAATTATAATATCAACATCCCGGTCAGTCAGGGATTTCAGTAAACGGTTGAAGACGCCGCTGCTCAGGATGATTTGCCAAAGGTTGAGGTGCGGCTTGCCAATACATACGGTGGTGATTTGCAATTCAGCCGTTTTTTCAAAAATAGCGTCGGCGACGGAGGCGTTTTCAATTCGAACCACTTCTGCTCCCGATTCAATAGCCAGTTTAAAATTATTCATCAGGTGCCGTTGAGCGGCCAGCGGAATTTTGTCGGGCGCTTCGGCCGGCGTCTGCACATACAGCACCCACCATCGGGCATTGTAATAGCTGGCCAGCCGGGCGGTTTTACGGATGACGTGTTGCGCCGTGCGGTGGTTGCTGCTGATGCAGGCCAGGAAACGCTCGGGCCGGCGGTCGCTGGGCCGGGTGACTTCGATCTCTATTTTTCGCTCTACCTGGCTGGCGACTTCTTTCAGGGCCAGCTCGCGGAGTTGCAGGATTTTTTCCGGCTGAAAAAAATTGCGCAGGGCAATTTCCACTTTGTCCGGCGCGTAAATTTTGCCTTCCCGCAGCCGGGTAACGAGTTCGTCGGCAGTCAGGTCGATGTTGACCACTTCATCGGCAAATTGTAATACGGCGTCCGGCACCCGTTCGCGCACCTCCACACCCGTAATTTGCTGTACTGCCTCGTTCAGGCTTTCTAAGTGCTGGATGTTTACGGCGGAAATGACGTTGATGCCCGCTTCAAGCAGGTCCCGCACATCCTGCCAGCGCTTTTCATTGACGCTGCCTTCCACGTTCGAATGTGCCAACTCGTCCACGATGGCTACCTCGGGGCGCAGGTTAATAATAGCCTGCAGGTCCATCTCTTCCAGTTCTTTGCCTTTGTAAAATATCTTCCTGCGTGGCACTACGGGCAAACCCTGTAACAACGCTTCGGTTTCCAGGCGTCCATGCGTTTCAATATACCCGATTTTTACGTCTACCCCGTTGCGCAGCAGCGTATGCGCCTCCTGCAACATGCGATACGATTTCCCGACCCCGGCAGCCATGCCGATGTACAGCTTGAACTTGCCCCGGCGGCTGCGCCGGATAAGGTCGAGAAAACGTTGGACATTTTTTTCTTTATCCATGACGAAAGAGGGAAGTTTGAAGTTCGAACTTTAAAACCAAACCGCCAACGCTGTTGTCAGCACGGCATTTGTATTGGAGGGGTTGTTGTCGTTCAGGAAAATGTCGTCTTCACTGTTCCACCATTTGCCTTCTATGCGCCACAGCGCATTTTTGTGTATTTGCACGTCCAGGTTAGCCGACAGGCCGAGGGTTTTGAATCCATTCGGCGTTCCGGTAGCGACGATGACACCGTTTTCATCTGCGTAGTATTCGATACGGGCTGCAAGGGCCACGCGGTCGTTGACGGCATAACGGCCGATCAGCACGGGGCTGTACCACAGGTTTGCGCTTTCTCCGGCACGGGAGTTTTCTTCCCAGCCGGAGTCGAACCCAAGGGTGAGGCCGAATTGGTCGGTAACTTGAAAAATGCCGTAAAAGTTGTGAAATGTGCGTCCCAACCGGGTGCTGTCGGGTTTGTCGGTGCCGATGAAGCCGCTGCTGTTGAGTGTCACTTTGTCGCCGGGTTTATACGTGATCTGCCAGCCGCCCGAGAGCGCCGAATTGCCGGGCACCCGTTGTATACGTTGCCACCCGTTGAGGGCCAGTGCGCTGAAAAACCACTTGCCATCCGGCGTGGTGTACGACAGTTTTGCGCCGGCCTCGTAATACGGCGAGTTATCGGCAGCCATACTGCGGGTGAGCGTCCAGCAATCTTTGCCGATGGCGCTTTCAAACCCGATATGCGAGCCGAAAATCCCGGCATCTACCCAGAGATCATGGTTTTTTGAAAGTTTAATGCCGGCATTTGCTTCGAACACATTTTGCAGCGTGCCCGGCTCGGCCGACAAGTTAGCGTTGGCGTAAGTACCGGCCATCAGGGCGAGATTGCCGCGCATACGTTGGGCGCTGAGCGACGCTTTGAGAAAAGCGATATTTATATTAAATTCGTTGTGGCGGTTATGGGCATAAACGAAGCCGGGGCGGTTGCCGTCGGCCGGTTGGTTAAGGTCATAAGCGTAATAGGGTTCGGCGTAACCGGAAATGGAAAAGTTTATTTCAGTAGTGTCAATCTGGGCTCCTAACTGGTTGAAAAACAGCAATAGAAGGCTTAGCGGCAACAGGATTTTTTTCATGACAATTTTTTTAAAAATGTTGACAACAAGATGCTTAATTTAACTGCAAAACAATTGACTCTTGGCGTGTTGGCTTACAATTTTTTAACCATTAATTCTCTCGTCGGAAGCCAACGAGGGTAAAGTGGCAAAGCAAATCCAAAAAAATTGATTTTTACCATAATTCGTTGATAGACAAGATGCCGCAAGTCTAATAGTTTCTACCGGTAAAGGCATAATGTTCATTTTTTAGGAACTACTCATTTCTTAGTTGATCCAGCGCCAGGTTCAATTCCAGAACGTTCACCGTAGAAGTGCCGAACAGCCCCAGCAAAGGACCTTGCGTATGTTCGTTTACCAATTGACGCAGTTGTTCTTCCGAAAAGCCGCGCACTTTGGCGATACGGGCTACCTGTACCAGGGCGCCTTGCGGTGAAAGGTGCGGGTCGAGACCGGAGCCGGAAGCCGTCAACAATTCGGCCGGTACCTGATTGG
>CAUJEY010000238.1 GCA_963169325.1 Bacteroidota bacterium | reverse complement strand
GCCATACTGTTATTAACTGAAGTTTCCCGCCTCTAAACCAATTGTAACGCTGACGCCGGGGACCTGGCGGACTTCCGCCTGGTCCGCGTCGTCAGCGTTCCAATTGTTGTCGCGGCGGGAAAATTCAGTTCATATCTTTAGGGCGTCAAAATCCGCACTACATGCAAATTCTCGCCCACCGCATCGACCTCCATGCCCGCCGCATCCACCCTGCTGAAATTACGATTGAAAACGGTCGTATCCAAAGAATAAAAGAAGTCGACAGCGTTCCCGCAGATGCCGGCTATGTGTTGCCGGGCTTCGTCGACGCCCATGTGCATATCGAAAGCAGCATGTTGCCGCCGGCGGAATTTGCACGAATGGCCGTGGTGCACGGCACGGTGGCCACGGTGTCGGACCCGCATGAGATCGCCAATGTGCTGGGCGCCGAAGGGGTACAATTTATGCTCGACGACGCGCGCCGGGCGCCGGTGAAATTTTGTTTCGGCGCGCCTTCCTGCGTGCCGGCCACCGGTTTTGAAACGGCAGGCGCCGTACTCGATGCGGTGGCGGTGGAAAAATTGCTGCAAAATCCGGCGATCGGTTACCTGTCGGAAATGATGAACTTTCCCGGCGTGCTGCACGGCGACCCGGAGGTGCTGGCCAAAATCGCCGCTGCCCAACGCCTCGGCAAACCCGTGGACGGCCATGCCCCCGGCTTGCGCGGCGACGATGCCCTGCGTTATTTTGCCGCAGGCATTACCACCGATCACGAATGTTTTTCTTTCGAAGAAGGCCTGGAAAAGGCGCGCCTGGGTGTTAAAATCCTGATTCGGGAGGGCAGCGCTGCGCGGAATTTTGAAGCGCTTTGGCCGCTGTTGCTGGAATTTCCGGGACAGATCATGTTTTGCAGCGATGACAAACACCCCGACGACCTGATGAACGGACATATCAACCGCCTCGTCGCCCGGGCTGTGACCAAGGGCTGCGACCTATTTGATACCCTGCGCGCTGCCTGCCTGAATCCGGTGGAACATTACAGGCTGCCGGTGGGCCTGTTGCGCGAGGGCGACCCCGCCGATTTTGTCCGGGTGGCCGATCTGGCGGAATTTCGCGTGCTGGAAACCTGGATTGGCGGGGTATGTGTGGCCGCCAACGGGGAAAGCCGCCTGGTGCATCAGATTTGTGAAACGCCTAATCAGTTTGCCGCTCTGCCCAAAAAAACGTCGGATTTTCAGCTGGCTTCCACTCGCCATACAGGCATCGTACGGGTAATTCGGGCCTGGGACGGCGAGATTGTGACGGGCCGGGAGGAAGGACATGCGCGCTTGCAGGACGGTTTGCTTTTACCTTATCCTGCCCACGACCTGCTGAAAATAGCCGTAGTGAACCGTTATGCACCCAACATCCCGCCGGCCATTGGTTTTGTGCGTGGTTTCGGCATCCAACGGGGCGCGCTGGCTTCCAGTGTGGCGCATGATTCACACAATATAGTGGCCGTGGGCACCGACGATGCAGCATTATGCGCAGCCGTCAATGCCGTCATCGAAGCCCGGGGTGGCATCAGCGCCACCGACGGCGCCGGCGAGTCAAGGGTATTGCCGCTGCCCATCGCAGGATTGATGAGCCCCGCCGACGGCTATGAATTGGCGCAATCCTACGCCCGGCTGGATACCTGGACAAAGGAGACACTCGGATGTGCACTCCGGGCGCCTTTTATGGCGCTGTCCTTCCTGGCGCTCCCGGTAATACCTGCGCTGAAAATGACCGACCGGGGGCTATTCGATGTGGAACGGTTTGATTTTACAGGAGTGGAGATTGGGGATTAGGTTTGGAGGTTTGGGGGTTTGGAGGTTTAGGGGGGCTCCAAACCCCTGATTTTAACGAAGGCTGACGACAGAAAGATTTGCCAGATGTCTCGCTTCGCTCGACATGACAGCCATATGTTTTCAATTTTTATCCAGATTTTTCGCTGCGCTCAAAATTTACCGGGAACGCTTTGAATATTTCGAGCACAGCGAGGAATCTGATGAGTAGTTAAACAAAGTAGAGCTGTCATGTCGAGCGAAGCGAGACAACCGGATTGTAAAAAATCAAATCAATTTGTCGTTTAAGGTCGTTAGAACTTTGTGGCAGATGGCAAACCCCTAAACCTCCAAACCCCCACCCCCCCCAAACCCCCAAACCCCCAAAATCAATCCTTACTGCTCTCTCCCACAAAATAATCCGCCCGGTTATTGAACAGCACATTGAAGGTGGTCATACTGCCGTAGCAGCGGGTGATGTATTGTTGGAGGTTGACTTTGTCTTCGTCGTCCAGTTTTTTATGCGCGTTGATATTTTGTTCGAGCACCCGGAGGCGGTCGCGCATCATGACAATTTTATGAAAAAACGTCTCGATAGGTATTTCTTTGGGTTGCACGCTGGTGTCGCCTGCGTGGAGCACCATTTTCCCGCCGGTCCAGCGGTCGCCGAGCGGCACTTTTTCAAGACTGACGCCGGCCCAGGCGCGCAGGATACGCACCAATGACTTTTCCGCGTCGGTGAATGAAACCGATTCTTCCGGTGGAATCGCTTCCACCACCTGCCAGGCGGTGTAGTCAATCCCGACCATTTTAATTCCAAATTGAATAAAACACACCTCATAAGCGGCCACATGCAGCCGCAACACCACCCCATCGCCAAAAGCGGGATGTTTTACACGAGAGCCGATGCCAAGTAATTGATCCATTAATTGAATGATGAATTATAAATGATGAATGATGAATTTTGCCTACTGCCCACCGCCTACTGCCTACGGCCTATTGATCTCATTATTCCCCAGATCAACAGAATTGAAATTGCGGCGGCGTACCAGGGAATGTCCACATCCTCTTCCATATCAATGGAGGAAAGGTCGTGTTTATATAAAAACTGGCCCAGTACCTGGGCGCCGTTGTTGGCAAAATGCGCGGCAACCGGTACCCAGAAATTGCCGGTTCGCCAGTATAACCAGCCCAACAACAAGCCCAGCAACATACGGGGTAAAAATCCTTCGAATTGAAAATGGATAAAGCTGAAGATAACCGCCGTGAGTACGAGCGCTATCCAGGGTTGATGGATACGGCGCAGCAGTTGTTGCTGCACCACTCCCCGGAATACCAGTTCTTCGCCGATCGCCGGCAATAAGGCGATCAGGGTAAGATTGGCGATCAGCTCCAACGGATTCTCCATTTGCAACAGCCCCTTGATCGCGTCGTTGGTTTGGTCTTCCAGCAGGTGAAACGATTCCGGTAATGGAAGCGCCTTGTTGATCTGATAGACAAATAATACCAGCGGCATAGAAACCAGGATCAGGAATACCCCTGCCAGTACGGTCTTGAGTTCCGGCGGGCGATCTGCACGGAGGTAGGCTATGGCGACGCGGCCAGGCGGATAAAACAAACGCACCGTGGCCCAGCCGGCCAGAATAAAGGTGGCCAAATGACTAATACCCAGCAACAACCGGATTTGCCAACGCTCCGCAGGCGGTGCGTCGGGCGCCAGAATACCAGACATGGCCGAACTATCCCAGCCGGCCAGCAAGGCGATTAGTTGAAACAACATGGCACCGCCCATTGAAAACAACAGGGAAAAACCGAGCATCACGATCAATACCAGGGTAACCCGGGGTTCCGAGGCCGGGTAATAGCCGGTTTTTTTTATAAATTCTGAAGGTTCTTCCTGGCGGCTTTGGCTTTCTTCTTCCATGCAACAATTACATTTGCGGCAAAGATAACAGGAAATGGTACGGCTTTCCGTCAACATCAATAAAGTGGCACTGCTGCGAAATGCGCGCGGAGGCAATTTGCCCAACCTCGTTCAGGTAGCGCAGGATTGCGAAGCATTTGGCGCCCAGGGTATTACAGTGCATCCCCGGCCCGATCAGCGCCATATCCGGTTCGACGATGTGCCCGCCCTGCGCGAGATCGTGACAACCGAGTTCAACATCGAAGGCAATCCGACGACGGAATTTCTCCACCTGGTTTTGGCCAACCCGCCGCACCAATGTACCCTGGTGCCCGATGCTACCGCTCAACTCACCAGCGATCACGGCTGGGATACCGTGACGCACGCGCATTTTCTGCGCGAGGTGATCGCGGCATTACACGTAAAAAACATCCGGGTCTCCGTTTTTGTAGACCCCGACCCCCGGATGGTGGAAGGCGCCAAAGCAGCCGGCGCCGATCGTATAGAATTGTACACCGGCCCATTCGCGCATGATTTTATGGCCAATCCCGCCGCGGCCGTCGCCCGGTACACGGCAGCCGCAAGGGAGGCTGAAAAAATTGGAATCGGCGTAAATGCCGGTCACGATCTTAATTTGGATAATTTGAAATATTTCTGCGAACATTGCCCCGGATTGCTGGAGGTCAGCATCGGGCACGCGCTGATTTCCGATGCCCTGTATTACGGATTAGCCAATACGATCGGGATGTACCGGAGGCAACTGGTTTGTGGGTTTGGGGGTTTGGGGGTTTGGGGGTTTAGAGGTTTGGGGGTTTAGTGGGACTGCTCAAACCCCCAAACCTCTAAACCTCCAAACCTCTAAACCCCCAAACCTCTAAACCCCCAAACCTCTAAACCCCCAAACCTCTA
>CAUJEY010000237.1 GCA_963169325.1 Bacteroidota bacterium | reverse complement strand
GCACAATGGATGGAAGAACGCTTCCCTCTGCGCTGATAACTGGTTCGCCAGTTTGAGCAGTTCCTGCGCTGGAAGTTTCCGCCGCGCTGGTAGGCTGCGGAACTGTGACAATAACAGGGGGGAGCGTGCTTTTGTAATACAACGTGGAACCAAGTAAAGCCGCCACGATTACAAACGTCACCACCCAGCTAATGATCGCAAAGCGATCCACTTTTGGGTTTGCGCGAAGCGCACGCGGTGAGGTAGGCGGTTCATTGACTGCTGGCACATCCGCCTGAGCCTTGGGTTTACGTTTTAATAGTTTACCCAAAGCAGAGAAGGAGGCACGAATTTTTTCAAAAAAAGATTTCATATTTTATGTGCCGCTCTTTTGAGGATGGCCCAAAGAGCGGCAGGCATTAGGCGTCCCTTGTGAGGTTATCAAGAAATTCAATATTATTTTTGGATTTTTCCATGCGTGTAATGATGGCTTCTGTGGCTACGGAATTATCCATGCCTGCGCCCTGGGGCGGGGGAGATATCATCTGAATGAACATGCGGCGCATCAGCCAAACACGCTGAAGAAGGTCGGGGCCAAGCAATAGATCCTCGCGGCGAGTGGACGAGCGTTCGATATCCACGGCGGGGAAGATGCGGCGCTCCTGCAATTTGCGGGAGAGGATCAACTCCATATTGCCGGTACCCTTGAATTCTTCGAAAATGACTTGGTCCATTTTAGATCCGGTGTCGATCAGGGCAGTTGCCAGGATCGTCAGTGAGCCGCCATTTTCGATGGCGCGGGCTGCCCCGAAGAATTTTTTAGGTTTTTGCAGTGCCGTGGCTTCCACACCGCCGGAGAGCACCTTGCCAGAAGCCGGGGCTACTGTGTTATACGCCCGGGCCATACGGGTGATCGAATCGAGCAGAATAACAACGTGGTGGCCGCATTCAACCATACGTTTGGCTTTTTCGAGTACCACGTTGGCCAGGCGCGCGTGATTTTCTGCCGGTTCGTCAAAAGTGGAAGAGACCACTTCTGCCTTCACGCTGCGGCGCATATCGGTTACCTCCTCCGGGCGTTCGTCTATCAGCAGAATGATGACGTAGCACTCGGGGTGATTTTTAGTAATAGCGTTGGCGATATCCTTGAGTAAAAAGGTTTTACCGGTTTTCGGCTGCGCTACGATCAGGCCGCGTTGTCCTTTGCCGATCGGGGTGAACAACTCGATCAGGCGGTTGCCGAAATCGCGTCCGGCAGGACTCGTCAGCATATTGAATTTTTCTGTAGGGAACAGCGGCGTCAGGTAGTCGAAGGGGACACGGTCGCGTACATCCTTCGGGTCAAGGCCGTTGATTTTACTGACTTTCAGCAGGGCAAAATATTTTTCGCCTTCTTTCGGGGGCCGAATGGCGCCTTTTACCGTGTCGCCGGTACGCAAGCCGAATAATTTTACCTGCGAAGGCGATACGTAAATATCGTCGGGGCTGGTCATATAATTATAGTCGGCCGAACGCAGGAAACCATAACCGTCGGGCATCATTTCCAGGGTTCCTTCGCCTTCGATCACGCCGTCCAGCTCCACATCGAACCGTTCGATCACCGGCATCACTACGGGTTCCTGCTCGGTGCGTTGTCCGGCATCTTCGCCAGCGGGCACGTTACGGCGCGCGAGGTTCATTTCCTCCTCTTCTTCCGTCATCGGCGTTGCTACGAATTCCTCTTCTTCGGGGGCATTGAGTTTAGCCGCGTATGGATCTACCAGATTCGGGTTGCCGGGGCGGTTTAGTTGCGGCCGGTCGCGGAAATCCCGGTTGCGATCGGGTTCGCGCCGGTCATCGCGACCACGGTTTTGTTGCGGACGGTCGCGGTTCCGATCGAGATCACGGCGGTCCCGATCGTCGCGATCGCGGGGACGCTCCGGCTCACGGCCGCGGTTGCGGTCGGCGTCGCGGTTTTGTTGTGTGCGATCTACGTCACGGTTTTGTTGTGTGCGATCTACGTCGCGGTTTTGTTGCGGACGGTCGGCATCGCGATTTTGTTGCGGACGGTCCCGAAAATCGCGGCGCTCACCACGGTCATCCCGCCGGTCATCGCGGGTTTGCTGCGGGCGGTCAACATCCCGGTTTTGCTGCGGGCGGTCGCGTATATCGCGGCGTTCGACCTGTTCTTCACGGCTTTTTTCGGGATTTCGTTCGAGCGCAGGGCGTTCTTCCCGGATCCGGTCGGCTTCTTTACGTTCAGGAGCGATAGCGGCTACCGGTTTGTTGGCCGGCTTGGCCTTTGCCGGCGCGGCGGGCGGCTTCGTGTTTTTACGGGGGCGTTTATCGGAGTCTCCTCCGGTGGTGGCGGCAGGAGTTGGGGCGGGTTCTTTACGGATCACATTTTTTCGACCCGGGGCGGGTTCTTCAACGACCGGCACTTTTTCGCCGCCGCTTTTCTTCAGGGCAAGCGCCTGTTCGTCCAAGATTTTGTAAATCAGATCTTGTTTGGTGAGTTTGTGATAACCCTTAATCCCCAGCTGGTTGGCGACTTCTCGGAGTTCGGGCACCAGCATGTCATTCAGCTGCAAAATATCGTACATGGAAGGTATGGGAAAGGAAAAATTAGGTGTGAGTCTGAATATGAGACGTGTTAGAAACGATCTCCGGCCGTTGGAAACGGCGGAGCAAGCAGGTTAAAATAATATAAGGAGTATTTGATCAATAATCAGTGGTGAATCTGCCTAAGCACGGCAGCAAAACGCAGGTTAAACCTTTCAGGGAAATTTTAAATTGGCGAAACCGGGGATCATACAATGCCCGCTCTTCCTCACCTTTAGCGCACTAAGCCATAAATTCAAACCAAAACAGAGCGGAAAAGTTGTGAATCGGCGTGCTACCGATGGACGACCAGAACAGACCGAACCAGAAATGAACGGGGCAAAGATAATCCTTTTTTGAAATTCCCTCTATCTTGCGCCCAAGAAAAATTCATATAAAAAAATGCTCCAACTTAAAGTCATTCGCGACGACAAAAATCGGATTGTCAACGGCTTGCGCAAACGCGGCTGGTCGGTACAACAAACTAAAGTAATAAATTCAATTCTTGAAACCGACGACCGGCGCCGTTCCACCCAAAAAGAATTGGACGATCTGTTAGCAGAAAACAAAATTTTGTCCAAACAAATCGGTCAATTGATGGGCCAGGGTAAAACCGGCGAGGCAGAAGCGCTCAAAACGCGGGTTGCCGGCATTAAAGAGCAGGCCAAACAACTCGAGGATCAGTTTGCCGAAGTCAAAAAACAGTTAGACGATTTATTATACTCGGTACCTAACTGTCCGCATAAAAGTGTGCCCAAAGGCAAAACCCCCGATGATAATAAAATAGCCAAAGCTTGGGACAAACCCTTTCCCTCATTACCTCCGGATGCCCTTCCACACTGGGAGCTGGCTAAAAAATACAATCTGTTCGACTTCGAACTGGGGGTGAAACTAACCGGCGCCGGCTTCCCGGTGTACCGCGGCAAGGGCGCCAAACTCCAGCGCGCCCTGATTCAGTTTTTCCTGGACGAAGCCATTAAAGCCGGATTTGAAGAAGTTATTCCGCCGCTGCTCGTCAATGAGGATACCGCCCGCGGCACTGGCCAGCTGCCCGACAAGGAAGCGCAGATGTACACCTGCGAACGCGACAACCTGTACCTCATCCCCACCGCCGAGGTGCCCGTCACCAATATCCTGCGCGACGAGATTTTGCCTGAAAAAAGCCTGCCGGTTAAAATGACGGCTTATACGCCCTGTTTCCGCCGGGAAGCCGGCGCCTGGGGCGCACACGTCCGCGGGCTGAACCGGGTACACCAGTTCGACAAGATCGAAATTGTTCAGGTCGAACACCCCGACCGCTCGTACCAAACCCTCCAGCAAATGGTGCGGCATGTAGGCAAACTCCTGCAAAAACTGGAACTACCCTACCGGATATTGCTCCTCTGCGGCGGCGACATGGGCTTTGCTTCCGCCAAAACCTTCGACTTCGAAGTGTGGTCCGCAGCGCAACAACGCTGGCTGGAAGTGAGCTCCGTCTCCAACTTCGAAACCTTTCAAAGCAATCGTATGCAACTGCGCTTCCGCGACGCCGAAGGAAAAATCCAGTTGGCACATACGCTCAACGGCTCGGCCCTGGCGCTCGCCCGCGTGGTTGCCGCCTTGCTGGAAAACAACCAGACCCCGGAAGGGATTCGGATACCGAAAGCCTTGCACCGTTACACCGGATTTAAGGTTATCGTTTAAGGGTTTAGGGGTTTGGAGGTTTAGGGGTTTGGAGGTTTGGGGGTTTGGGGGGGAGGTTTAGGGGTTTAGAAGTTTGGAGGTTTAGGGGGCTGTACCAAACCTTTTTTCGGACTTATCGTTTAATTGTAATTGCACCCCAACCGGGACTGTTCAAAAATCTGTGTCTATAGGCCCTATGTTGTTTTTATAAATACCTAATTATCAATATTTTAAATCCAATATTTTAAATATTAGACATCAGTTTTTGAACAGTCCCCCTCCAACCCCCTAAACCTCCAACCCCCTAAACCTCCAACCCCC
>CAUJEY010000236.1 GCA_963169325.1 Bacteroidota bacterium | reverse complement strand
TTTCGTTATTGGGGGGCGTTAATGGTTGTTTGTCTCTCTCAATTCACAAAACAAAACTCAAAACACAAAACTCATAACTCAAAACTCAAAACTTACAAGTTTACCATAAACCGACCCCGACCGGTCCAGTGCTCATTTAGCAACAATACCTCGTACACTCCTGCCGGCCAGTCGTCCAGGGGCAGATGAATACTTCCCGCGGCTGTTTCCTGTTGCCTGACCAGTTGCCCGGTGGCATTGTACACCGACAGCAAACCAGGTACCGGTACCTCTATCCGTACAAAGTCTTGTGCCGGATTGGGGGCAACCTTCAGCGCAGGACTCCTACCGGCGGGGTTGTACGCCCCGGCGCCCAGACTGACGACCGTTTCCGTGGTGTTGGTCGTAATAGGTGTATTGTAATCGAAAAAGATATGGGCCGTGTTGCGCAGGGGCAGACCGAGCGGCAGGTTTTGTTTGGGTTGAACGGTATACCGGACAAACCCGTGGCTGCCGGGCTCGTCGAGGTCTTCGGGCGGCAGCTGGATATTGGCGAAATAGAACTCAATCACGCCGGGGTTGCGCAGCGACCAGGTGCAGGGGTGCGAGGTGGAAACCAGGCGGAATGTACCCATGTCGAACGCAGCGCCGATGGTATCCTGTATCCGGACGAACGTAGCCGGGAAATTGCCGGTGTTCTGAAAACGAACGGTATAATCCACCGCTTGGCGGTTGGCGATTTGTGTGGGAGTGATGTAGTCGCCGGGGTCGGCTTGTTTGTCGTTTGGATCGAAAGAACCGACCACATGCACGCAACGCGCGCGGGTGTTGTCCTGAACGAAAAGGTCGCCGGTTGATGGCGTAATGGCGGCGTTTAAGCAGATTTCCGTACCCAGCGCAACGCTCGCAGGTACCTTGAAGCGCAGTACGATGCTGCCCGCAGCACCGGCGGGCACGTCGCCCGGCGACCAGCTCAAGGCGCCGGAAGATTGGGCGGCGGGTGGTAGCGAAATCGCCGTTAATTCCAACAGATCGGGCGGATAAGTAAGTGTGAGCGCCACATCTTTGGCTGCTGCGGGCACTTTGTTGCTCCAGTTTAGCACGTAATCACTTTCAAAACCGGGCCGTAAAACTGTGGTATTGGTTAGGAAAACCGACAGGTCCCGGGCATCGGGGTTGATGGAAAGGGCGAAGTTGGCGCCGGCGGCAGGTAGGGATACGGTTTGGCTGAGCGGCGCGATTGTCCAGTACGGTTCGGGTGGGTTGACGGTCAGTTTTTCCTGCGCCAGGTCCGACAAAAGCGTATACGAACCGTCATTTTCTGTTTTGGCCGCGGCGCCGGAAAGTTGAGAGTAAACGACCAGGTTGAGCATCCCCGGTTCGCCGGTATCCGGTATGCCGTTTTGATTTTCATCGAAAAAAACCTTTCCAGTCACCGTTTTCAGGTTCAGATCGCCGAGCGGGCGTTTCCAGATACCCGATTCACTGGCGGAAGCCCAGAGGAATCCCTCGTGTATTTCCAGGTCTTTTACATGAAAACTTTGAAATTCGGGCGACCAGGGCGACCAACTCAGGCCCTTGTCAGCGGAAAGATATACGCCCGAACGGGTCGAGGCGATCAGGTAGCTGCCCGCGGCGATTATATCGGTGAACAATTCTGAGTTTATATGATGAATACCGGCAGCCAGCGCATCGACAGTCTGCCAGGTGGCGCCTGCATCGGACGAGTACAAATACCTGGTTTGTTGAAACCCTTCTTTTGCAATAATAATAAGGTCATTCTGCACGAACAGGAACACGCCTTCGGGAATAGAAATTTGTCCAAGGGAGTCTATCGGAATATCGGAACTGATCAAACTCCAGTTCTTGCCGGCGTCGGCCGATTGGTACAGGCCTGTGGGATTATTGGGCGCCGCATTTCCGGCCCCGAGCGCGTACACTTTACCCTGATTGACGACGAGGCTGAAAAGAAATACATCCCACTGTTCATTCAAACTGGTGAGGGGCAGAAAGGTTAGTCCCTGATTATCAGAAACAAAAAACTGGGTGAGGTCTGAATCGGCCGGGAAACCGATCACGCGGTCGGCCACGGGCTCCAGTGTGCCGAGGTAACTTAAATTGTTCCAGGAGCCGCTGACGGTAGATTCATACCAGGAGTTCCCACCGTCAATCGAGACCCAGGGTTTGGTTTCGGCCAGTGTAAGCAGGTTGCCGCCGGTGGGGAAATAGTCTTCGAATCCGTAATATTCGGTGGGGATGAGGGCGCCGAGGTGCCGGGGCGACCAATTGAGGCCGTCGGCATCCAGCCGGTATACATCGGCGTGGCCCGGAGCGAATAATTCGCCGTCGACCGAACGCAGGCGGCGGGGCGATTGAGCATCGATGCCGAGATTGGCGGAAAACCAGGAAGTGCCGTTGTCCGTACTGCGATATACGCCGGAATAAATGCCGCCGATCAGCAGCGCGCCGCCCGCTGAAATGCCGCAGTAGGCGGGATACCCCGTGCCGGGCACATAAACCCCTTTCCAGGTTTTGCCAAAATCGGTGGACCGGACGATCTGCTTGCTTTTGAGCCCATATATGGCGCCGTCGTGCCAGAGGAAATCGTTGAACTGGTCGAATGCGGTGCCCGTATAGTGTTGCCAGGTTTGGCCGTAATCGTCGGACGACCAGCAGCCGTCCTGCGCATATTGCATAAACAGAAAAAGCCGGTTGTCCTGTTGCAGGAAGCCGATCGGGTTGCCGGTAAATTGCAGCAGGTTGTTCCAGGTAAATCCGCCGTCCAGCGATTCCACTACATACGGAAAACGAATGCCGGTGAAGCGCTGGCCGTCGTACTGGATATCTCTGATTTGCTGTTGCGAAACGTATTCCCAGGTAGCGCCGTAATCGGCGGTGCGGTAAAGCCCGTAATAATCGGCGCCGTAGATATAGGGCCCGGCAAGAAATAATTCGTAAAACAACATTGTATCGGCCGTGGCTACCGGTATCCAGCTTTGGCCCATGTCCGGGCTGAAGACAACCCGGTAACCCTGGCTATTGTCGTAAAAAAAGCGGACTGCCAGCGCCTGCCCCGCGGCGGCCACCTGGTAAGCGACGCCTCCGGGCGGGGCGCCCAGCGGGGCCCAGCTTTGGCCGTTGTTATTGGAAAAATACAACGTGCCCGCGTTGGCTATAATGCCGCCGCCGGCCCGGGTAAAATTGAAAATGCCGCCGCCCTGCAGGCCGTTGGTTTTGATCCATTGCGCGGAAAGAAGGCAGGGGAGCAACAAACAGAAAATGAAAAACGGGGAGTATAGCGGTTTTTGCATGGTTAAGCACGTTGTAAAAGGTGAATATTCCGGATCGAACCTACAAAAAAGATCATTTATATGTTTAAAAAATGCCTCATTTGACCAAAGCAGACTTTTTCCAACGCGCCCGACGGCGGGAGAAACCGTATATTCGGCTGTCCAAAATGTTAAATGATCAAAAATCTCCCTTATGAAATACTGCTCCGTTCCCTCCCGCCTCGGCCACCTTGTGTGCCTGTTTCTTTTTTTTCAAAATACCGCGATAGCCCAATGGACACCGGCTGCCAGCCCCGGCAGGGAAGACTTGTATACTCTCGCCAATGCCAACGGCGTGTGGATCGCGCTCGCTGAATCGGGCCTGTATCGCTCCACCGACGACGGGCGGCACTGGGACCACACTATTACGCCGGACTATTATCGGACCAGGATTTGTGCCGACGGCAATTTCGTTTGGGCATTCGACGGCTCAACCGGCTTGTTGCGCAGTGCCGATCAGGGCCTGAACTGGAGTACCGTTTCGGCCGACCCACCCGGATCGCTGATTCCCTACAATATGCTGCCCACCGACAAGGGCGTATTCCTCAGTACCTCCCGGGAAGTGCTCCGGTACGATAAGGCAAATCCTTCATTTAGAAAACAGGTGTATTATTCCCCTTCGACCAGCATTATTCCCATCGCCGTCCGCGGCGGCGACTTGTGGTTGGCCGCAAGCGATTCCCTGCTGCGTTCATCCGACGGTGGCGATAACTGGACCCTGGTAAAAAAGGGCTGGGCGATACGCGCTTTTGATATTAACGGGGATGATATCCTGGCGTATACCCTCAACGGGGTTTGGCATTCGGCAGATTACGGCAATACCTGGACCGCCGCCGCGTCCCTGCCGGCCAATTGCCTCATCCGCTGGCAGGAAGACCGCTGGTTTGCCTACAATATTACCCAGGGAGGTATACTGTATTCCACCGATGCAGGGCAAAGCTGGCAAACGCCCGGATCGGGGGTGCTGAACAAAAAAACAATGTCGATCGTGGCCAAATATGGCGGAACTATGCTGGCCATCGGGCAAGGGCTATACGACGATCTGCTCCGCTCCGACGACGGTGGCCAGAACTGGACGGCTTACAACAACGGCTTTAAACAGTCCGATTTGTTCTGGTTCGACACACCGGAGTTGTACACGGTGGGCGACCATACCGTATTTTTTAACTATTTTTCTTCCGACAACGGGCAAACCTGGTATTTCCCGGTTTATTCCGAAGATAACTATCCCGCTTTTACCAATCCCGTCATTTGGCATCAGGGCGCTTATTACGGCATCAACAGCGACCGGAAAATTTACCGGTCGGTCGGCGACTTACATCATTGGACCCTCCTGACCGGCCCCCTGCCCAACGACCATTCCTATGAACTGCTCAGTACGGGCAGCCGCCTGTTTCGCATCGACCGCAGCAATTCCACCAATGCCTCTTCCAATATTTACGAAAGCACCGACGGTGGCGTTTCCTGGTCGCCGGTGAGCGTCATCCTGCCGGCCAATACGTATGATCCCCTGATCGCGCACGGCGGCTATTTGTTTCGTTGGCAGGGCAGCCAGGGTTTGTTCCGTTCCTCCGACGGCGGCGCCAACTGGCAATCCACCGGCGCCGGCTTGGGCGGTTTTATCGATTTTTCCGATCAACTGAAGTTGTATTCCGATGGCAGCGTTTTATATGTATATGGTTATTTCACCATCGCCGCCTCCACCAACAGTGGCCTGACTTTCAGTCAGGTAAATAAAAATTTGTTGAACGACAATGGATTCCAGACGGGCGCCGACGCTATATGCAGCACCGGCGGCCTCCTCGTGGCAGCCAATGGTAACGGGGTGTTTGTCTCGCAGGGACTGAACGACCAGTGGCATAAAATCACCGCCAACCTGGCCATGCAGGATATTTTCTATCCGGCATTGACAATAAACAATGACCGCATTTTTATAGCCTCCCGTTATTTTGATCCGCTTGTCTGGACGTTCGCTCTCGCCGACCTGAATCTCGCGCAATTTTCCGGCAAGGTTTGGCGCGACGAAAATCAAAACGGCCAGCAGGACGCCGGCGAATTGCCCTATGCGGGGGCTATGATCCAGGCCGGTTCGGCTTCGTTTGCGACCAGCAAGGCCGACGGTTCCTACCTCCTCAACGCCTTGCTCGATCACGATACCCTGCGCGTGATAAAGCCGGCGCCATGGGTCGAGGCCTTTCCGGCGTTTTACGTGTTGAGCGGTAGCGCTGCGGGGCGCGATTTCGGCCTTTATTTTCCACCGGATATTACCGATTTGCAGGTTACACAAACCAATGTATCGGTATTTCGGCTGGGTTTCGAGGAGCGGATTTACCTGCAATACGGGAACGTCGGTACTGCGACAGCCGATGCCCGGCTGCGCTTTGTCGCAAACGCCCCGCTCGAGTACCTGACAGCGTACCCGGCGCCTGACGAAACCACCGGCGATACCCTGGTTTGGAACCTGCAAAACCTGCTGCCGCAAAGTGCCGGTTCTGTGATAGTTGCTGTTATAACGCCCGTTGGAGCCCCCCTGGGTAGTTTTGTCACCACGTATGCCGACATTACCCCCGGTCAGGCCGACGCTAACATATCGGATAACACACATATACTGACAGATCGCGTAGTGGGCTCTTTCGACCCAAACGACAAACGCTGCGAACCCGATGGGAACATCAGCCCGGCACAGGTTGCTGCCCGGGAGGCGCTCACTTTTACCATCCGTTTTCAGAATACTGGCAACTACCCGGCCGATTTTGTGCGCATCGCCGATACCCTGAGCAATAAACTTGACGTATCTACCTTTCAAATGCTGGCCAGTTCGCACCCCTGCACTTTCGACGTGCGCTACGCCGGCATCGTGGATTTTTTGTTTGATTCCATCGATCTGCCGCCGGCAAGCGTGAATGAACCGGCCAGCCACGGTTTTGCGAAATACAGTATCCGCCCCAAAGCCGGCCTGGCGCTGGGCGAAAAAATCCGGAATACGGCTTTTATCTACTTTGATTTCAACCCGGCAATCGTCACGAACACCACTGAAACCGTGGTGGCCTTGCCGGTGGATGTCAGTCAACCGGCGATACCCGGCGCGCTGTCGGTTTTCCCGAACCCGTCGGACGGTCAGTTTTGGGTGACTACCCAAGCCCCTGGTTTTTTGCGGGTTTTCGATGTTGCAGGCTACCCGGTATTTAAACAAAATGCCGGCGCCGGCCGGATACGGGTCGATTTGTCCGGCCTACCGGCGGGTATTTACCTCATCCGCTGGCAAGGACAGGATGGCGGGAGTATGGTGGGGAAAGTGGTGCGGAATTGAGTGATTGAACGTCATTGGTCGTCATTGGTCGTCATTGGTCGTCATTGAGCGTCATTGAGCGTCATTGGTCGTCATTGAGCGTCATTGAGCGTCATTGGTCGTCATTTGACTTGCGGTGCGTTGACTTTCAATGTTTTAACTATTAACACCCTCGTTGGCTTCCGACGCTGGATAAGAGGTTAAACAGATACAAAAAACTTGATTTTTATCATAATTTGTTGATACAAGTCTATTGATCGTCAAAACTCAAAACTCAAAACTCATAACTCAAAACTCAAAACTCAAAACTCATAACTCATAACTCATAACTCATTCCCCATTTCCCCTGCGATTTTAACACCTTTTCCACCACATCGCGTACGCAGCCGCCGCCGCCTGCGACGGGTGAAATATAATCGACGGTGTTGAGTACTTCCGGCACAGAATCGGCGGGGCAGGCGGAGAGGCCCACTTTGCGAAGGATTTGCAGGTCGGGCAGGTCGTCGCCCATGTAGCAGATTTCAGCGGCTTTGAGGCCGAATGTTTGCAGGAATTGCACAAAAACCGGCCATTTGTCCTCTATGCCGGAATAGATATGCTCGACGCCCAGTCCGGACAGTCGTTTGATGACACCTTGTGAACGGCCGCCCGTGATGATGCACACCGGGAATCCGTTTTTCAGGGCGATCTTAATTCCGAGTCCGTCGCGGATATTCATGCGGCGCAGTTGTTCGCCGCTTTCGGTGACGTGTACGATATTGTCGGTCATTACGCCGTCGACGTCGAGAATGAAGGCCCGTACGGCTTTCAGTTTGTCGAACAGGTGTACCAGTTCCACGGCGGATTCCTGGCCGGTGGCGGGCAATTGGCTGGGTACTACCGGTTGTTGGATCTCCATTCGTACACCCATTTAGACTGGACTTGTTCCAGATGCGCTTCGTTGCATTCTTCGCGTGTGCCGGCGAAATTCGGGATTTCGAGCACCCATTCGATCAGTTCGGTAAACCGGATACGGTAGATTTTGCTTTCGTCGAAGTCTGCGCCGAAACGCTCGTAGAGTTGCATGGCGATATCCTCGTGATCCGGCCAGTAAATGGGCATATTATCAATATCATGAAAAGGCATAGTAGCGTAAATTAGTCAGCTGCAAAGAACGGGAAGTTTGAGTTAGGAACGGGTAATATTTGAATATGCGCCGCCGAAAACCAGTTCGCGGATATTGTCGGAGGCTAAAAAATCGTGCGGAAATCCGAGTTCGATGGCGCTCGCGGCATTCAGGGCCTGCAATACGGGTTCCGGGATTTCAAAGTCGAGGCAGCCGAGCGAATCTGCCAGTTGGTCGGGCCGGCGCGCACCGATGATAGGGATGACGGTCAGGTTTTTGTCGCGTTGGCGCACCCAGTTGATGGCCAACTGGCTGGGGCTGACGCCTAATTGTTGGGCATGTTGAACGACTTCCGCAGCGATAGTATTGGCCCGGTCGCTACGGCGCGCGCTGATTTCCGGCACACGTCCGGTTTCGCCTTTGAGGTATTTGCCGGTAAGCGCGCCGCCGGCGATCGAGCCCCAGGGCGTGACGGCCAGCCCGAATTGTTTGGCCATAGGCAACAGGTCGCGCTCGGGTGTGCGCTGGAGCAGGGAGTATTCTATTTGCAGGCCGGCGAAGGCCGTCCAGCCGCGCAGTTCAGCCATAGTATTGGCCTGGCTGACTACCCAGGCGGGCGTGTCGGATATGCCGACATAGTGTACTTTTCCGCTGCGTACCAGGTCGTCGAGGCCGCGCAGCACTTCATCTACCGGGGTCATAAAATCCCAGGCGTGGACCCAGAGCAGGTCGATAAAGTCCGTATCGAGCCGTTGAAGGCTTTCTTCCACGGAGCGCATCATGTTTTTGCGGTGGTTGCCGGCAAAATTCGGGTCGCCGGCGCGGTCGCGCAGGGTGTATTTGGTAGCGAGCACAAAATGGTGGCGGTCGTTTTTGATAAATTCGCCCAGCCAGCGCTCGCTGGTGCCTTCGGTGTAGCGGTTGGCGGTATCCAGGAAATTGCCTCCGCGTTCGGCGTACAGATCGAATATTTTTTTGCTTTCTTCTTTGTCCGTGCCCAGGGCCCATTCCGTGCCGAAAGTCATCGTGCCGAGGCAAAGTTCGGACACGCGTAAGCCGGTTTTTCCAAAAATGCGGTAGTTCATATATAAGTGTTCGTTAAAACTGTCAATCATTTTCGGGCGGGTGTTTCCCAAATACCACTAAAATCCCCAACATGCTCTTATGATACAGCCGCTGGATACGTCCGATCCCAGCAGCATGGGAGCCCTCACAATCAAATTTGTTTTTGCAAAAATAATGTTTTTAATGGTACGCTCTATACACTGGTTCGTCGTATACCCGCTGCTCTGCTTTCCATTCTTTTCCAAGGCGCAATGTCCCGCTTACCCACGCGCTATGGACCGGGTTTAAATCTGTTATTCGGCAGACCATCTCCTTTCCTTCGATCAAAATGCCACATAATAATATTTCCAAACATGTTTGCTGCTCGGGTGCTGAATACAAGTAGCCTTTTTTTTTACGTTAGAACAACAAAAAAACTTGTGTAAAGTGTTGATATTTAATTTTTTACAGTCGCATTAAATTTAAAAAAATATGAACGCCCCATTGCCACTTTGCACTTAAAGACGCTATATTAGTGGAAAATTGTGTCAGCGAATATTTTCTGTTTTATCACTGCTGACATCTTTTGGGTTTTAGATGTAAGCGGTGCGATGTCAATATGTGCAGAATACGTCAAGAGGAGGACTCATTTTTATTTACTCTAAACATTTACCAACATGAAATACACGATCTTTCTATCTGCATTGCTTATTTGTATCTGTACTGTTCCAGGCTGCAAAAAAGACGACCCCGACTGCCCGCCCGACCTGCCATGTGCCACGCAGACCGGAGAGAATACTTTCGGGTGTTATATTGATGGGGAGCCCTGGGTGGCAAAGGTAGAGCCATATGTACTTGACCCCAGTGCGCATAAAATTGAGGCAAGCTATGATGAAACTGACTATGGAACCTTTAACGATAACTACTTTCGATTATTAGGTGCCTACCGAGGGGATACTTCCAGCTCATTAATTATACACTTTAAGCCATTACTCCAGACTGGCAGGGCATTCATCAATACTTTAAATTTTTACGGAATAGAATTCCGTACATCACAAAATCTGTTCAAGATTGACCCTGATAGCCCTTATGAAATACATTTTACGAAACTTGACACTGTGAAAAACATAGCGTCAGGCACTTTTTATTTTAGCTGCATTTCAGATAGTGATACATTAAGTGTGACAGACGGCCGCTTTGATGTGCGGTATAGTCCCGAATAATTCATCAATATAATCTACTGGTTTCAGAAATATTTAGGTTGTGTAAGCAATCTGAAGAGCCATTTTCATTTCATTTTCTCACACTTTTCAAACGTTCAAAACAATGAAACGTCTTTTGCTTTTTGCTGCGCTCTTAGCGCGGCTCGTTGGCGGTTTGTCCGCCCAGAACCCTAATCACCAATACTCATTAGATGCCATGACGCGCTCGCTCTTTGAGCGGCTCGACAAGAGCTCCTTGCACAGCGGCATCCTGCTCCAACAATCCGCCATATTTATCAATCCGTTCCGCTTTGATGGCACGGCACTCAACGATTCCAACCAGATGGACGCCGGCCGTTTCGGTAAACTGTTCGGCCAGTTACGGGCGGCTTCCGTCGGACAACCAGTATTGCCCGACCCGGGCGTTTATCTGGATGAACTACGGCGGCGACAAGAAGGGGCCGACACCGTGTTGCTGGCTTTATTGGCTATGCAGTTCGACTACATCAAGGCGGATGCCTTCGACACCGGACTGCTGCAATGGGGCGCTGACAACAAAGTTAGCGCAGTGCCCGGTCAAAGCACTTCGCCTTATCAAGTGGACACCACCTTCGCCTTTGCGGCTCTGACAGAACAGGTGGCCGGAGCACAAGTGGTGTTTCGCCTGCCTTCTCAATTCATTTTCAACAACCTCGGCTGGTCATTGGGGAATGTACAAATAGATTTTGGGGACGGACAAGGTTGGCGAGAGGTACGCCCCGATGAGTGTATAACTGCGAAGTACGTTCAAAGCGGTCAGAAACCGCTGCGCCTGCAAGTGCAACAAAACGGGCGGACTTGGCAGGCGCATAGTTTTTTAACCATACCCGAGCCAAGTGTTGCAGAGCGATATTCTGCTACCCCTGATGAAATTGTTGCTCTTGGCGGGGTGAATTTCAGCATTTTCTTCGACTGCGAAGACAAAAAATTGCGTAAGCC
>CAUJEY010000235.1 GCA_963169325.1 Bacteroidota bacterium | reverse complement strand
CGCCCTGCTCCAGCCGGCGCAGGCCGTCGCGGGCTGTGCCGGCTTCGGTTACGGCGTAACCCTCCAGGGTCAGAATGCGGGCAGTGAGGCTGCGCAGGCGCTCTTCATCGTCGAGGAGGAGGATGTTGGCGGTGGGCGGTGATGGCACGGGCGGCGGTTTTTTTAAAATGGCAAAGTAGTATTAAATGCTTCCTCTTTTCAACTGTGCGATCGAAAAAAAGTGCAGAAATACTGCCAGGGGCATTTACACGCCGGGGAGCAGCGGGTAAAATCCGGTGGCCAACATGGCGTTTTCATTTTTTAATTTTGGTTATTAACCATGCGCGAAGCAGCAACAGGAGACTCAGGGTAATCATTTTAGTTATCTTTTAAGTATTCGGAGTAGATTGACGGGCTTTAGATTAAATTGGTTGCACATCAAACAAATGAAACCGGGTAAAACACGCCTTTTCCAGCATTTCCCGGTCGTTGGGGTGCGCTGGAGTGATTTCGCCCAAAATAGCAGTACGGTTTCTTTTGCGTTAATTTTCTGTCCGACAGGGTGGGGGAATGGATATTATTGTTTAGTTTTGAATAGCAGAAAACCTGCCCGTTCTCTTTAAACATCCTGATTGTAATTGCACACTAATTTATCTCACTTATACCCGGTCATGGTCTGTTCTGACAATGACCGGGTATTCTATTATTTCGAAAATGAAAATTTTACTCGCCATCATATTGAGCCTAATGGCCCAGCTCCCGGCTTTTTCACAACTACACGATAATACATGGATATTAGGCTACCCCGGGAACGGAAGCATTTATGGTCATAGTATTCTGACCTTCACCGAAGGGAGTTTGCAAATAGATAGTAACTCGCTGATGAATGATATCGATTTCCCGCAGAACAACTCGGCTTTTTCAAACGAACAGGGCGATCTATTCGTTTTTTTTAATGGGCTGGATATCCGAAACAAGTTATTTGTAAACATGGAAAACGGAGATGACATGCATGAAGAGATAGACTTTTTTACTGGATATTATCTTTCATCCAATTTCATCACGCATGGCTCTGTGTTTTTACCTTACCCCGGCCATAAGGACAGTATTATTCTTCTATACGAAAGTACCAGTTTATTGTTGAATGATAATGGGTGGGTTAATGATATTGTATCTTACGATGTGACAGCCGCCATAATCAGCACCACTGCCAACGGCGGATTGGGAAAAGTTATAGCGCGAAAAAATCCCGTTCTCACCGGTGATACTTTAATGGAAGATGGTCTAAAGGCAGTGAAACACGCTAATGGAAGGGATTGGTGGGTGTTAAAACCTCAATGGAACAGCAAGGAATATTATCGTATCATAATCGATCCCGCCGGCGCGCATAATCTTGGAATTGCAAGTGTGGATTTACCTATCTTAAATGGTGGTGGCTGCAGTACTTTTTCACCGGATGGCTCAAAATATGTTATCTACAATGCAATTGATGTAAACAGAGGATCTTATTTAGACATATTTGATTTCGACCGTTGTACCGGGTATTTAAGTAAACAGATTCAGATACATGGCACTGGAGTTTCAGGCGGCGTTTGCATCTCACCCAATTCACGTTATTTATATCACAACAAATCCGACACCGCTTTTCAATACGACCTCCACGCGACCGATATCCCGGCCAGCCGCAAAGTAGTAGCGGTAAATGACGGCTTTACTGACCCTTTTCCGGTACGGTTTTACATGATGCAACTCGCTCCCGACGGCCGTATTTATTCTTCTGCAACCAGCGGAGCTCGATATCTGCACGTCATTCACCGGCCCGATGAAGCAGGCACGGCCTGCGGTTACGAGCAGCGCGGCATTCGCCTATACAAATACAACGACTTCAGCGTACCCAACTTCCCCAACTACCGCCTCGGCCCGCTCGACGGCTCGCCCTGCGACACCCTCGGCCTCGACAACCTGCCCAAAGCCTGGTTCCGCTACGAACAGGACACCCTCGACCCGCTGCGGGTGGCGTTCCGCGACCTGTCGTACTACGAGCCGGCTACCTGGTCCTGGGATTTTGGCGACCCGGCCTCCGGCGGGGGCAGCAACGAGCGCCACCCCGGGCATCAGTACGACAAAGCCGGCATCTACCAGGTGTGCCTCACGGTAAGCAACACCAATGGCACGGATACGCATTGCAAAACCCTCTACCTCGGTGTTTCGGCGCAGGACAACCCGGTGTTGCAGGCGCAGGTGTCGGTGTGGCCCAATCCCTTCCACGAGCGGTTGTCGGTGTCGCTGAGCGCGAGCCTGCCCAACCCGGTATTCCGGCTGTACGATATAACGGGCCGGCTGGTGCAGGAACAGCGTATGGTTATGGGCGTGAATGATATCCCCGCGGTCGGTCTTGTGGCGGGGATGTACTTTTGGGAGATGACGGCGGGTAGCGAGCGGGTGCGGGTTGGAAAGGTGGTGAAGTATGAATAATTCGGTGTTTGACAAGTAACTTCCTGTATTTCAAACAAATGAAATTTATATGCCCTTCCGCTAATACTTTCATTATCCTATGAAACATATCTGTTGTATAATATTTATACTAATTGCACAACAATATTTCCTGTTATCTCAAAAACATGACAATATTTGGCTATTCGGCTATGCAGGAGGCAGCGAATCGCTTGAAAATGATCTTTTTGGAATCAGTATTCTCGATTTTTCATCCGGAGTATTAGATATTTACGATAACCAGGAAATTAACATGCATTTTGATGAAGCAAACACCAGTATTTGCGATTCTGCCGGAAACTTATTGTTTTATACAAACGGTGTAAATATCAATAACAGGCTCCACGAATTAATGCAAAATGGAAATAATCTGAACACGCCTGATGGTAAAGATGGTTACATTTTGGATCAAGGCGTACTGGCGTTGCCATATCCAGGGCATGCAGGTCAGTATATTTTATTTAGTGGAACAAAACGCTATTACCCTGGCATCAGTTTACACATGGGTTATCTTTACTATTCTATTTTAGATATGAATGCCAATAATGGCTTAGGTAAAGTCTTTAATAAAAAATCACTTATTCTCTCAGATACATTGGATATTGGTAAATTAACCGCTGTTAGACACGGCAATGGCCGTGATTGGTGGATGTTGGTCAATGAAAGTAATACCAACCGTTTTTACCAGATTCTAATCAACCCTTTGGGGGTACATGTTATGGGAACGCAAACTATAGGAGAAGCCCATAAAGCCGGTTTAGGTCAATCTGTTTTTTCACCGGACGGGCGTTTTTTTGTGAGCTGTACCGGAACTTTTTCGAATAACACCTGGCTTTATATTTATGATTTTGATCGATGTACAGGGTTACTAAGCAACCAGAGGATTAAATTTTTTACTGATGCAGCAGAGTCGCTGGGCGTTGCTATTTCCGCCAATTCGAGATTTTTATACTACACTTTGTATAAGAAAATATTTCAGTTTGATCTTAGTTCAGTTGATATTTTTCCATCGCAAAAAACCGTCGCCGTTTATGATGGCAGTCAAAACCCCTTCGGCAGCACCTTTTTCCTGGCGCAATTGGCCCCGGACAACAAAATATACATCAATTGCAATAATGGAGAAAACGTCATGCATGTCATTCACGATCCGGATAAAGAAGGCCTGAGTTGTAATGTAGAGCAACACGGCATACAATTGCCATGCTACAATTCTTTTTCAATACCGAATTTTCCCAACTACCGCTTGTATGATATGGCCGGTAGTCCCTGCGATACCCTTGGAATTGACGGGCCGGTGGTTGACGTCGCCTCCCCGGAAGAAAATAAACTTCAACTAAAAGTGTGGCCCAATCCCTTTCACGAGCGACTCGCCATATCGCTCAGCGCCGGCCTGCTTAATCCGGTATTCCGGCTGTACGATATGACCGGGAGGCTCATGTTGCGGAGGGCTTTAGCAGTAGGAATCAACGAAATCGAAACAGACGGTATTGAAGCAGGGATTTACTTCTGGCAGGTGAATACCGGCCATGAAAAAATTAAAACAGGGAAACTCGTGAAATATGAGCGGTGAGGCAGCAACGGTATTCACCCCCGTATCATTTTCCGGATAAACTTCCACTCTTCCTTATTATATGGTTTGTCGTTCGGTGTAAAAATATCGTGGTGCCACACCGGTGGCTGGCGGTCGGTGTAGGGTTTTTGCCAGCTGTCCCAGGGGAGGTTGGTTTGTGTTTTGCCCAGCACCAGGCCCCAATTGAACATTGCTACTTTGTGTTTTTTAGCGATGGGGAGAAAGGCCTCGAAGGTGCTGCCCATGCTCCGGGCTAAGTATTCGGTGCAAAGCAGCGGCCGACCGTATTTTTTCAGTTCCCGGATGCAGTATTCGAAACGCGCCGAATCGCCGTAACAATGGAAGCTGATAATATCCGATTCGCGCAGTTGAATTTGTTGGATTGGGTTACATTTTTCCGGCATCCCCCAGTCGTCGCCATACCACACGCCGGATGTGAGGGGAATGGGGGTTCCGGTCGAGCGTGCCCAGTCGAATACCCTGGGCAACAGAAAGGCGACGTAATCGCGGTAATGTGCGGCGCCGTCGGCGCTGCGCCGGTCGTCGAGGTTGTCGGGTTCGTTCCAGAGGTCCCAGGCGAGTACCCGCGGGTCGTTGCCGAAGGCCCGGATGATACCTTTTACATATTGTTCGAGGCGGGGGACTTCCCGGTAATCTTGCAGGTGGCGCAGGGCGGGGCTTTTGACCCAACCTGAGTTGTGTACGCCGGGTGTAGGGGCGGGTTGTTTGCCCAATTGGGCGTCGGGGTTCCAGCAGGAGTCGAAGAGCACCAGGATGGGCCGCACGCCAGAGCGGGCGCAAACGCGCAGGAAGGCGTCGATGCGGTTTTTGAATCCCGTGGAATCCTGTTGCCACAGCAGGTCGTGCAGGAATACCCGCAGCGTGTTCATGCCCAATCCGGCGGCCAGCACCAGTTCGTGTTCGATGGCAGCGGTGTCGAAGGTTTCCGCTTGCCACATTTCCAGTTGGTTGATGGCATAGGCGGGGATGTAGTTGACGCCCACGAGCCAGGGTTGGTAATGGTACCAGGTATTGGCGCCGGCCGGCGAAAATTGGGCGCGCCCGGTTTCCCGTGTAGCAGGATCGGTGTCCCAGGTAATATAGGCGGGTACGACGTTCGACCAGGGCGATTTGTTTTGTCCGGACCGCGATGCCGAAAAACGGTACAAGGTGGTTTGGCTGTAGCGGTCGCCGGGCCGCAGGGTAGAGGAGGGGAAGCCGGGCCGGTTGGGGCTGTCGGGGAAATGTTGTGTTTCGAGGCAAAAGAGGGAGCGGTGCCGATAGGGTCGGCCGCTTTTGCCGGTGTTTTTGCCGTCGAGGAAATTGCCGCCGTAAAACTGGAGGCCGGGTTCGGTCGTACTTACCTGCATAAATATGCCAGTAGCCGGGCCGTACGCGCCGGCGGCCCATTCCAGGGTTCCGGGATAATTTTGTTTGAACACCACGATATTATGATCGTACCCCATTCCGAATTTCAATTGTTCGTTCGGTGTGTCGAGGCGGCTACCGATAACGGTGGGGTTCCTGAAGTCAAACGGCGTTCCGGCTGCGTCGGTCGATTGTCCGGTTGGAATCAGGGTATTGTCTATGGGCGTATATTGGCTGGAATTGATTTGCAACAGGTGATCGTTGATTGTCGCCGCACCCTCGCCATTGAGGTTGAAATAGGCGTGATTGGTGAGGTTGACAATGGTGGGTTTGTCGGTTGTGGCGTCGTAGGTGATTTTTAGTTCGTTGTCTTTGGTGATCAGGTACGTGACTTTGACGGAGAGCGTGCCGGGGTAACCTGCTTCGCCGTCCGGCGAAACGTATTGCAGTTCGAGTGTTTGCGGGTCAGGTTGGCGCGTGTCCCACACGGCCGTGTGAAATCCGCCGGGGCCGCCGTGCAGGTGGTTGGGGCCGTTGTTGGTGGCCAGGGTGTATTCCTGGCCGTCGAGTTTGAATTTGCCTTTGGCAATGCGGTTGGCGTAGCGGCCGATGAGCGCGCCGAAATACTCTTCCGGATTGTTCAGGTATTCGTCGAGGGTGTTGTAGCCCGACACCACGTCGGTGGGTTTGCCGTTTTTGTCGGGAACGATAAGGCTGACGATGCGGCCGCCGTAGTTGGTAATGGCCGCTTCCATGCCCTTGCTGTTGCGTAGGTAGTACAGGCTGACGGCTTTGCCCCCGATGGTTTTGGTGAAATTTTCGACGGGTGGGAGTTGGGTTTTTTGGGCTGGAAGTTGGCTGGCTAAAAACAGTAGCAGGAGGGTGGTGTATCGGTGCATAAGATTTTGATTAGATATCGAAGGTAGTGGACTTGCGACGCGTTGACTTTCGAAGTTTAACTATTAACAAACCCAGCACACTAACGACTTGGCCGCCGCGCTTGGTGTTTTCATCAGGCGCACTCCCCAACAACCCCAGCACACTAACGACCTGGCCGCCGCGCTTGGTGTTTTCACCAAGCGCACTCCCCATGAATCGGCGATAATTTTCTTGTACTTGTCGGGTTTCAAAAGATGTTTCTATCCTTTCACTGTAGCAGTAGTGAAATACAGGTCGGTATATCTGCCATATAAGTTTCCGAGGTATATGGGCGGGCCGGTTTGGAGACGAAGATAGTTAGTTTTTGTGATTTACTTGGTGCTGCTGTCACCAGGCAGAGCGATGGATGACATGCTTTTTCCCTGGTACCTCGCCGGAGTGCGCTTGGTGAAAACACCAGGCGCGGCGGGAAGCGCTTTTCCCCTGGCATCTCGCCGGAGTGCGCTTTGTGAAAACACCAAGCGCGGCGGGAAGCGCATTTTACCATGTAAATAGCCGGAGCGCGCTTGGGGAAAACACCAGGCGCGGCGGGAAGCGCTTTTCCCCTGGCATCTCGCCGGAGTGCACTTGGTGAAAACACCAAGCGCGGCGGGAAAAATCCGGTCAAAATTGCTGCCCATTTTAACCTGTAAACCGATGTTACGCAGGCCGGCCCAGCGGGCCGCTATTTTGGGTGCATTAGAACTCAGATACCGGTCCGCTGGACCGGGCAAATGTCATCTGGCAAATTTTACTACAAAGATAGCGGCCCGCTGGGCCGGCCTGCGTAACATCAGTTGTAAAGTTATTTTATGACCCAATGACACTCAATGACCCAATGACGCTCAATGGCCTAATGACCCTCAATGACGAAATACCCCTCACACCCCCCATTCCATCACCACCCCCGCATATACCAGTCCGCCGCCGAACCCGATCATCATGATCTTGTCGCCTTTTTTGACCTTTCCTTCGCGCAGGCCCCGGTGCAGGGCGAGCGGGATGGACGCGGAAGAAGTATTGCCGCAGGTGGAGATACTTTCGAGTGTTTTTTCGATCGGGAAACCCGTTTGGCTGCAAAGGGCCTCGATGATGCGCATGTTTGCGCTGTGGGGGATAAACCAGTCGATGTCGTTAATATCCAGTTTGCTGCGCTGGGTCAGCACCTTCATTTGTTCGGCCACAGTGTTTACGGCCCATTTGAACACGGCGCGGCCGTTCTGGTGGATTTTATTGTCGGTGATAATATCCACGCCGTTGACCTGTTTGCGCATATTGGACATGTAGAGGTCTTTGCCGCCATCGCCGCTGCTGCCGGTGACGACACTCAGAATATTTCCTGTTGGCGCAGCCTCCACTAATACGCAGCCGGCTCCGTCGCCGAAAAGAATGCAGGAGGTGCGGTCTTCCCAGTTGGTAAATTTAGTCAGGGTTTCGGCGCCGAAGACCAGCACTTTCCGGTGCGTTCCGGCGGCGATGAGGCCTTTGGCCAGGACGATACCGTAGGCGAAGCCGGCGCAGGCGGCAGAAATGTCGATGGCGCCGGTATGGGCAATGCCGAGTTTGTCCTGTAATTGCGATGCGATGCTGGGCATCGTCTGGTCGGGCGTTACGGTGGCAACAATGATAAAATCCACGTCGTCGATCATGACGTTGTTTTCTTCCACCAAACTTTTCGCCGCGCCGATGCACAGGTGGCTGGTGAATTCGTTCTCCGCTGCGAAATGTCGCGTTCGGATACCGGTTCGGCTGACAATCCACTCGTCGTTTGTTTCTATGATGGACTCGAAGTAATGGTTGTCGACCACGCGTTCGGGAACATAGGTGCCGAGGGCTGTGATTTTTGCTTGAGTATGCATGGCGGTGATGTTTTGATAACGGCTCTTTCCGTTCGCAAAGCAACAGAATAAAATTCAAACCATCACTTTCCAGAAAATTTCAACTCCAGTTTGGAAAATTACCGCTAGTTGAGTTACCTTTGCGTTCGCTTTTGAGAAAGGTAAATCGTAAAATGCCTTTTTTGAATTGATTTTGAACGAGTTACATAAATTTTTAGTAAAAACAAGGTATGCCTACCATTAATCAATTGGTGCGCAAGAGTCGCGAAAAAGTGGAGTATAAAAGCAAGTCTCGCGCTTTGGACGCCAATCCTCAACGCCGCGGGGTTTGTACCCGTGTGTACACGACGACGCCGAAAAAGCCAAATTCCGCGCTCCGCAAAGTCGCCAAAGTTCGTCTGACCAATCAGATCGAGGTGATTGCCTACATTCCGGGCGAAGGTCACAACTTGCAGGAACACTCCATCGTGCTGGTGCGCGGCGGCCGCGTAAAAGATTTACCGGGCGTTCGTTACACCATTGTGCGCGGCGCGCTCGACACCGCCGGGGTGAACAATCGCAAAAAAAGCCGCTCGAAATACGGCTCGAAGCGACCGAAGAAATAAGTTTTTAATGATGAATGATAAATGATGAATGATGAATCTTTTGATTCCGTTTATCGTGTAGCCATTCATCATTTATCATTCATCATTCATCATTTAGTATAATGCGTAAACACAAACCGAAACCTCGAGTATTGGCTCCCGATCCGCGGTATAACGACACGATGGTAACTCGTTTCGTCAACCACATGATGTGGGAGGGCAAGAAGAGCGTTGCGTTCAGTATTTTTTACGATGCTCTTGACATCGTAAAAAGTCGCACCAACGAGGACGAGTTGCAAGTCTGGAAAAAAGCGTTAAACAACGTAATGCCGCAAGTGGAAGTGCGCAGCCGCCGTATTGGTGGCGCTACCTTCCAGATTCCTACTGAACTGCCGGCCAACCGGAAAATTTCCATTGGCATCAAATGGCTGATCAAGTACTCCCGCGCCCGCGCCGGCAAAGGTATGGCCGAGAAACTGGCCGCCGAAGTCGTTGCCGCAAGCAAAGGCGAGGGTAATGCCGTTAAAAAACGCGAAGACACGCACAAAATGGCTGAGTCGAACCGTGCCTTCGCCCATTATAAGGCGTAAAGTGCGGACCTGCTTCAAGCCCTACCGTTGAAAAAGTCCGGCGACCGCCTCTCGCAGCCGCCGGCCTTTTTCGACGGTTTTGCCGTTTTAAGAACCCAATTTTTAACCGACGTGATTTTGTTTTTCAAAACTTCTGAAATCCAGAATCGTTTTTTGCCAAATTTATACTAAATAAGTGCGGTATTTTCTTTAAAAAAGAAAATTTTCACTAAGATAGACTTGTTTGTATAAATAGGTTGTTCGGTTTTTTTGAACGTTTGTAAGATTAAATACCCAACAGATCCGATAAAGCACCTAAAACCGCATAGACCCCTCATTTAACCTGTTTCATTTCACTCAATTACTCAATCACTCAATCACTCACTGCAATGGCAAAGGACCTCCGGTTCACCCGAAACATTGGTATTGCCGCCCACATCGACGCCGGCAAAACAACTACCACCGAGCGTATCCTATACTATACCGGCGTAACGCATAAAATCGGTGAAGTACACGAAGGCGCTGCTACCATGGACTGGATGGAGCAAGAGCAGGAACGCGGCATTACCATCACCTCCGCTGCGACCAAAGCTATTTGGACGGTAGGAGAACAAAAATACGATTTCAATATTATCGACACGCCGGGTCACGTTGACTTCACCGTGGAGGTAAACCGTTCGCTGCGCGTACTGGACGGGCTGGTGTTCCTTTTTTCTGCCGTCGATGGCGTGGAACCACAGTCTGAAACCAACTGGCGTCTGGCCGACAACTATAAAGTGCCCCGTATCGCATTCGTGAACAAGATGGACCGCACCGGCGCCGACTTTTTCATGTGTGTAAAAGATATGTTCACCAAACTTGGCGCCAATGCTATTCCGCTTCAGGTACCCATCGGTAACGAAGAAAAGTTCCAGGGCGTTGTCGACCTCGTGACCAACCAGGCTATTATCTGGAATGAACACGACCAGGGCATGACCTTCAAGGAAATTCCGATCCCGGAGGACCTGAAAGAATTGGTGACCGAATACCGCCAGAAACTGATCGAAGAGGTAGCTACCTACGACGATACGTTGATGGAAAAATTCTTCGTCGATCCGGATTCTATCACCGTTGACGAAATGCGTGCCGCTGTGCGCGCTGCCGTTTGCGACATGAAAATGACGCCGGTGATGTGTGGTTCGGCCTATAAAAACAAAGGCGTACAAGCTTGCCTGGATGCCGTATGCTACTTCCTCCCGTCGCCCGTCGACATCGAGGCGGTAAAAGGTATAAACCCGAAAACGGACGAAGAAGTGAGCCGCAAACCGGCGGTAACCGAACCGTTCTGTGCCCTCGCGTTCAAAATCGCTACCGACCCCTTTGTGGGCCGGCTGTGCTTTATCCGGGTGTACTCGGGCAAACTGGACGCCGGCTCTTATGTGCTCAACAACCGTAGCGGTGAAAAAGAGCGCATCAGCCGTCTTTACCAGATGCATGCCAACAAACAAAACCCGATCGACAGCGTAGAGGCCGGCGACATCGCCGCCGCCGTGGGCTTTAAAGATATTCGCACCGGCGATACGCTGAGCGACCTGGACAAACCCATCGTACTCGAGAGCATGGTGTTCCCCGAGCCGGTAATCGGTTTGGCCATCGAGCCGAAAACACAGAAAGACCTGGATAAACTCGGCATGGCCCTCAACAAGCTCGCCGAAGAAGATCCGACTTTCCGGGTTCGTTACGACGACGATACCAACCAGACGGTGATCTCCGGCATGGGCGAATTGCACCTTGAAATCATCGTGGACCGTCTGCGTCGCGAATTCAAAGTGGAATGCAACCAGGGTGCGCCGCAGGTAAACTACAAAGAGGCGCTGACCAAAACGGTAACGCATCGCGAACGCCTGAAAAAACAAACGGGTGGTTCCGGTTTGTTCGCCGATATGGAATTCACACTCGGCCCTGCCGACGAAGATTTCCTCTTAAGCGACGACTTCAAGAATGGCAAGAAAAAACTTCAGTTCGTGTGGGGTATCGTGGGTGGCGCTATTGATAAAAACTATGCCAAGCCGATCTCCGACGGTTTCACCCAGATGATGAACAACGGTATTCTGGCCGGCTACAACATCGACTCGATGAAAGTGCGCGTGTTTGACGGCTCGATGCACACCGTCGACTCCAAACCGATCGCGTTCGAACTCTGCGCCAAAGACGGCTTCCGCTCCGCCGCGCCGCTGACGAAACCGCAACTCATGGAGCCGATCATGAAACTCGAAGTGATCACACCGGAAGAATACGTAGGCCCGGTTATCGGCGACCTCAACCGTCGCCGCGGTATGCCCAAAGGTCAGGAAGGCCGCGCCGGTGGCGCCGTCGCCATCCAGGCCGAAGTGCCGCTGGCCGAAATGTTCGGTTATGTGACCTCGCTGCGTACCCTGACATCGGGTCGCGCATCGTCCACGATGGAATTCGCACACTATGCTGCGGCGCCGGAAAACGTGGCCAAGCAAGTGATCGAAAAAGCACGCGGAACCGTTAAAGCCTAAATGGGTTAGAAGGTTTCTGGTTAGAAGGTTACTGGTTAGAACTAGAACGTTAGATATACAAGTCCCGCTTCCCGTGTTTTCGGGGGGCGGGATTTTTTTGTGCCCTGTGCCCTGCTTAGTGCAATGTAAACTAAATTACTTGCGATTTTGTCCTGCTCGTTCAACCCCTCCCCCATCCCCTCCCCCGAATGGGAGGGGGGCTTGCACACACGTCTCTTATAGATTCCAGGTACGAATAGCCGGGAGCCCATTCAGGAGAGGGGGGCTTGCACTCGCGCTCTTATAGATTCCAGGTACGAAAAACCCAAAATAAACACGAAATCAAGCCCCCCTCCCATTCGGGGGAGGGGATGGGGGAGGGGTTGAAACGTGCAGGGCAATTTGCGCAGTCTACGCTCCGCGTTATCGGGGTCTGCGGATATAAGAAAAGAACTTCATTTTCAAATTAGGGTGGTTTTTTAGCACAGGCCCCTGCTGGGTGAAGTCTTCGCCCAGCAGGGGCGAAAAGGCGGCCCAAAATCCGTGAGAATCCGCGTACCAAGTCCGTGTCCTCCGTGTTCCCATCCCGCACGAGCGGCCCTCGCAGGAGGATGGGAACACGGAGGACACGGACTTGGTACGCGGATTCTCACGGATTTTTTTTGTTTTTCAGGGTAAAAATTCACCTCTCTATTGTGTTTGAGGTTGTAGTTTTTGGTCTTAATGTTAGTTATATAAATAACTGTAAAACAGTTATTTAGATAAATTAATTTACAACTTATCCCATTTTTTTAAGGCTAAAAAAATCTGTTTTCTGTCTGGCGCTGCTGCGCCGGGCAGGGCCATCTTTGTATCATCAAAGGGAAAAGAAAACACAATCACGGAATCAAAACACGCTTCACAATATGTTCACTATGAGATCAACTTACACCACCCCCACCATCCAACAGCACCGGACCCTGAGCGAGCAAAAAGTGCGCGCAGAGGTTGTGCTGGGTTCGCCCAGCGCCAATTGCGGTGGCGTCGGAATCTGCCGGGTGATGGCCTACGGAGAAGGCGTAGGTATCACTTGCCCGAAGGTAAATGCCTGGATCAGTATTACGGACGAAGGCAAACTACGATTCGAATTTCAAAAAGCCTCGATGGAAGGCCGCTTTATGCGCCGCCACTTCCGATGGTTGCTGTTCCAGGTTTTGGAAACCTACACGGTGCCTTACAAGCTCCTGGGCGCCCTGAAATTGGAACAGCGTACGATCCAGCCGGGTATTTACCAGGTGTGGGAAGTAGGCGACAATATGATCGTAGACTTTTAATAATCATACGTACCCCCCACATTTTTTTAAAATCATACTTACCCCCCATTTTTTGAAATCATACGTACCCCCCATTTTTTGAAATAATACGTACCCCCTATTTTTTGAAATAATACGTACCCCCTATTTTTTAAAATCATACGTACCCCCCATTTTTTTAAAACGCCGGAAACCACAACCCTGACAAACCCACCGGTAGCGGCCGTTGCAACAACAGCCGGCGCTGGCTTGAACCAATAATACTCGGGATACTGCGAATTTGTACAAAGCCGCCGGACAATACCGGATGCCGGACTATTACCGGATGCGGAAGAATGGTGGCAGCAAATCATCGCGGGAAAAATTTGAAAGACGAATCCAACATAAATGTATGGCCATGTTACGCGCCGGCGGGAGTGTATGCACACTTGACCGCCCGGTATGAGACTGCCTTTACAACACCGGCGACCTGTGTCGTCGGCGACTCAAGCATCTGATAAACAGCGGTTTGCTGTCAATACCGCAGGCCTTTGTCGCCGGTATGACAGGGCAGTCTCACGCCGCAACGGCGTCAAAATAAGCATGGCAACAGATCATTCTGCATCCCGCACGGCGGGACGGAAACAGATCGACTGCAGCTTCCCGGCCGGTAACAACGGTTGCCGGGGGAAGGGCAGGGAACACTCCGGGATGCTATCGTTCCAGCCGACTTAAACGGGCTGGGACGGTAGGCGCCTGGAGGAGGATAAAGTCAATAGGTAAAAGATAACATGTAAAAGTCAAAAGTCAGCGGTTGGCTTTGGCTGCATGTAAAAATAAGTTCTCGCCAAAAGTGGCGCGAATCATTCTCCCGAGTGTTCGCGAAGGGGGGAGGGGAGGGTGGACGCCTGTGAAGCATAAGCCCGCCCCTACCCCCCGATAGCGAGACAATCCTACGAGTTTTGAGTTTTGAGTGCCCCTATCCCCCGATAGCGAGACAATTAGACACCTATATATGTAATTAATAAATTGATATTCAAATATTTACAAACTACTCATCTTAATTTCTAATCCTTTAATTTTTAACATTATGCGAACTCTCAATGGTATCTTGTTTCATGGATCGCAACGCCTCCTCTGGTTTGTTCTTCCATTCTGTCTGCTGCTTTTTGCGCAGTCCTTCACCGGTCTACTTCCGGACAACCCTTCGAACGCGGAAACGTACACCGCTTATTCCGCCGATAAAGCCGGCGCACCGCTGGCCGTCACGGTAAGTGCGGGTTCCAATGCGCCGATTTGCGCGGGGACTGACCTGAATCTGAGCGCAACGGTCACAGCCGGAACAGCGCCTTTCACGTACAGCTGGAATGGCCCGGGCGGGTTTACTTCTCCCGCGCAAAATCCTACCCGCCCAAATGCGACGGCTGCACACGCCGGCGTCTATAGTGTCACTGTAACCGACGGCGCCGGCATGACCGGCAGCGCCACCGTTTCGGTAGAAATAGCCACTCCTGCCACTGCGAATGCCGGGCCGGATAAAACCTTGTGCAAAGGCGCATCGCATCAACTTAACGGTGCAATCGGCGGCTCGGCCACGGGCGCAAACTGGACGGCCTCTGTGGGTGGCGGCAACTTCACGCCCAACCCGTCCCTGCTGAATGCCGTATATTTTCCGCCGGCTGATTATGTCGGCAACATCACACTGACCCTGACCACGAACGACCCGGCCGGCCCTTGCCCCGCAGCGTCCGATCAACTCGTCATTACTTATGGCGATCCCGACGCCATGGTCTGCAACGACCTGGTAACCATCTCTATGGACGACGATTGTTCCGTCACCGTTACGCCCGACATGGCGCTGGAAGGCGATGTACTCGATTCGTTGTACACGGTAAATGTATTTACGTTACAAGGACAAAATATCGGCAATACCATCACGTCCCAGTACGTAGGCATTCCGTTGAAAATAAAAGTCACGGACAATTGTTCCGGCAACTTCTGTATCACCGATGCTGCTGTGGAAGACAAATTACCACCTGTATTCATCACTTGTGAAAGTTTTACCGTACCCTGTGTAATCACCGACTATACGCCCGGCTATTTGTTTAATACCCTGGGCATTCAGGCTGCTTATCCACAGGTAACGGACAATTGCAGCGCTTACACCCTTACGAAAGTGGATACCTGGGTAGACGTCCTCTGCGGCGGTTCTTTCAACGGTAATACGAATTTGAGCGGATACGTCAAACGGGTATGGACGGCGACCGACGCCAGCAACAACAAGTCCACCTGTACGCAATACATCTATTTTGAACGCATCAGTATTTACGATCTGGTTTTGCCGGTCGACGCGACCGTATCCTGCGACGTGATAGCGACCGACCCAATGGCTACGGGCGCCCCGTCGTACAATAACTTTGACCAGGTGTCATTCCCCTTAGTCGGGGCGGGTATGTTTTGTGAAATAAGCGCCACCTTTATCGATCAGGTGATCCCGTTCTGCGGAGGTACGTATTCCATCATTCGTACGTGGACGATTTTCGACCTCTGTGCTCCTTCTTCGCCGACACCGCCCTTAAACCCACTGACACACATACAGTTAATCAATGTAGTGGATACACAGGGCCCGGCAATTGCCTGCCCGGCAAACCTCACGGTGACTACCGATCCGCTGAATTGCTGCGCCACGGTGAACCTGCCGGACGTGATCGTGCAGGATGCCTGCAGTCAGGTACAGGATGCTACGGCATTTATTTATATCCTGAATCAGTTTACGGGCGATACGATTGATGAATTTACCGTGACAGGCACGCTCTCCAATTTTCCGGGTAACAACCTGAATAGTTCCGATACCCTGGCGGTATTCGGCAACACGCCCTGCCTCCCGGTAGGCAAACATCTTGTGACCTATTACAGCGAAGATGTTTGTGGCAATTTTTCCTTCTGTTCATTTTATCTGACCATCGCCGACAATGTGCCGCCCATAGCCGCCTGCGACGAAATTACACAGGTGTCACTCGGTATCGACGGGATGATCTTCGTCAATGCCAGTACCTTCGACGACGGCTCTTATGATAACTGCGGCCAGGTGTATTTCAAAGTACGGCGTTTGGAAACCAATGCCTGCCAGCTCAGCAATCGTTTCTTCGACCAGGTCAAATTCTGCTGCGAAGATGTAGGCGACACCATTAAGGTAATCCTGCGCGTGTACGACGTACCGGTTCCGCCGGGCGAAGTAAGCCTGACCTTGGAAGAGCAACATTCCAACGAGTGCCAGGTAGAAGTATATATCGACGACAAACTGAAACCCGTCTGTGTGCCGCCGGCAAATGTGACCGTCAGTTGCGAAAATTTTGATCCCAGCCTTTGGGCTTACGGCATGCCCACCGCCGCCGACAACTGCTGCGTGGACACCATCACAGGAACCGACAGTTATACCCTGTTCGATACGGTATGTAGCAAAGGCACCATCACGCGCACCTTCCGGGTGTTCGATTGCCATGGCCTGAGCAACCAATGTACACAACGGATATTTGTAGACTACAAACAGCACTATTACGTAAAATTCCCCGACGACGTGATCGTGACGTCCTGCGCCGGTGTTGATCAGTTCGGTGAACCGAAATTCTTTGGCGAAGACTGCGAATTGCTGGGTGTATCGTACCAGGATCAGCTCTTTACCGTAGTGCCAGATGCCTGCTTTAAAATGGAACGCACCTGGACGATCATCAACTGGTGTACTTACGACCCCAACCTGGGCTGCACCTTTGTGCCCAACCCCAACCCGAGCAATACGTTGAACCATCCCACCAACCTGGCGGGCCCCACCGTATCGCCGTTCGGCACACCCTCGCCCTGGGCGCCTACCGTGACGAAAATTAACCCGACAGATCAGACCAATACCAATTACAGCACCTTCTGGTCGGCCAATGTCAACTGTTACCAGTACAAACAGATTATTAAAATAACCGATACGCAAAAACCGACGATCCAATGTCCGGTCGGCCCCGTGGAAGCCTGCGACCAGACTTACAATGATCCGGCATTCTGGAACAAACCATACTGGTACGACAGCAAACTCCAAACACACGACCTGTGTGAAGCGCCAACCGACCTGTGTATCACGGCTACCGATGCCTGCTCCGGTGCAAATATCAATATCCGCTACCTCCTGTTCCTCGACCTGGACGGAAACGGTACGATGGAAACCGTAGTAAACAGCGTGGCTCCGCCTGCTGCCAGTACGGTGAACTATAACAATGCAGGCAGCCCGAACTATACCGGCGGTCTGGTGCGCGTGTTCGATGACCGGGTCGTGGCCTTCAGCCAAAAATATCAGTTCGCTATTCAGACGACAACCTCGGGCTTCAGCAAAACGGCTTGCCTGCGCTGGAACACTGCGGATCAACCGGATACGTACGCACTGCCCCAACTGCCCTACGGTACCCACAAGATCAAATGGATCGTGGCAGACGGCTGCGGCAACGAAGAAGTGTGCGAATACACCTTCGTGGTGAAAGACTGCAAAGCGCCGACGATAAAATGTTTCAACGGCCTGAGTACCAATATGATGCCTACCGGGATGGTTGTGATGGACTATCAGTTCTTCCTGCAAGACGCCGACGACAATTGTACGCCGAAGGGCATGCTGGTGTACGGCATTCGTAAAGCAGGTACCGGCAACGGTTTCCCCTTCAACGCCAACGGCACGCCGCAAACATCAGTCAACTTCGATTGTACCGAACTGGGCTTCCAATTAGTGGAACTGTGGGCCATGGATATGGCCGGCAACGCCGACTACTGTACCACCTTCGTACATGTACAGGACAACATCGGCGTCTGCGGAAACGCCGGTGCCACCGTGGCCGGCATACTGCAAACCGAACAGGGTCATGGCCTGGAAGAAGCCAATGTGCAGATACACTGCGCGGCACCAACCGGACAAGCCCCGCTCAGCCTGTACGATATGACGGACGACATCGGTAAATACCAGTTCAACAACGCTATTCCGATCCAGTGCAACTACACCCTCACGCCGCTGAAGGACAACGACCCGATGAACGGTGTCAGCACCTTCGACCTGGTACTGATCAACAAACACATCCTGGGGCTGCAAACGTTTAGTTCTCCGTACAAGATCATCGCGGCGGATGCCAACAACAGTCGCAGCGTAACCACCTTTGACATCGTGGAGTTGCGCAAACTGATACTCGGGATCTACTCCGAACTACCGGACAACACCTCCTGGCGCTTTGTAGACAAGGCTTACCAGTTCCCGGACGCGAATAATCCGTTCCAGGAGAATTTCCCGGAAACGAAATCGGTATCCAACCTGCAAAGCAATCAGATAGACGACGACTTCGTGGCGGTCAAAATAGGCGACGTGAACACCAATAACGTGCCGAATGGCCTGATGGAAGTCGAAGAACGCACCCTGGGTACGCTGCTGTTCGATGTCACCTCGTCTGCCAAACACTCCGATATCAAACCAGGCGATGTATTCACCGTC